>CP033464.1:5367500-5507500 GCA_007833815.1 Brevibacillus laterosporus
GCTGCTTCTTTTACCCATGTCGATTCTGCAACCTTCTTGGGTGCGATAACCAGTATCTTGCTGACAGCAAACTGGTTATATTTCAAATCATTGATTGCAGTTAATGTGATAATGGTCTTCCCTAGTCCCATGTCCAATAACAGCCCTAGTGTCTCGTCAGTTATTAGTCTGTTGATGCAATAGCGTTGATAAGCATGTGGAACGTACTTCACTTTTTGCCCACCTCTTGGTGAATTCGGATCATTCATTTTCACCTTTTCTCACTGATCCAAAATCCCAAATATCGGGAATTTATCTGTAAACTTCCGTGACCAAAAACCCTTACGCGTGTATACGGGACGATTTATCTTTACTTAGCTATCCTATTCGTTGTATAGTCATTATTTACAAAAAGACAAAAACATCCTCATTGCTACAAAATAATTTAGTTTAGAATAGCCTAATTCTGTGTTAAACTAGATGCAGATACGTATAATAAAAAAACCGTAGATGCTTCCAACACCTACGGCCATACAATAGACTGTCCCTTTAAAGGGGCGGCTCAAGAACTAGTGAGAATGATCTCCCAGCCTGCTAAGCTCAAGGGAGATCATTTCTTTTTTAGGTAGGTTAACAATGCGAGGATGAACATGCCGAACATGAACATCAGAGTCAACGCTTGATATACCTCCATACTCTCACCCCCTTCCCTATTGGGATAAAAGAGAGTGAGCCGACCACCCTTGAGAGAGCCATCTATTATATTAAGGTGAATTATAACAGCAAATGGAATATTTGGTATATAGTTTTTTTATACCCACTGGGAAGCCAGCTCTTGGATTCTCTTCTCCTCGATCCTTTTCATCGTTCCGTAAAAACATTTTAAGAACCTGTCTAACTCCCACTCTTGTTGATCCCTCTTATACTCATGCTTGGTATATTCCCAAGCATCTAAGGCTACAGGTATGACATTCTCGTTTCTCTCCCAACAAGTTACTCTTTTGAACATCACAACCCTTGCCCAAAACTGCTTAATAACTGTCCCACAATAAAACGCTGGCTTGATTGCCTTAACAAATTCTTTCGGGATGTAGCTTGGGATAATTGTGGAGTCCTTTTCTAGCCGTGTTACTTTAACGTTATTTTTATTATTTTCTTTTTGGTTTTTTGACGTATTAAAAACACTTGTATTGGACTTGCTTTTGTTAGCTTCAGAGCTTAGTATTGTTGGGTTTTCTCCGCCATCCAACCCCTTCCCTTCACCTTAACCCCGTCATTTGAGGGTAAAAAAGCGAACATGTTAGCACCCTGTAAGCCTGTTTTCCTTGCTGTCGTAATACGCTTGATGATACCCGAAATGATCACTAAATATGAAAATGGTGAACTAACCATTTCTAAGAAACAAACTCTAGGTACCTATCTAGAATTTTGGCTGGAGAACTACGCAAAAAGCGAGACAAAATAAAAACAAATTGCAGTATGGCGAAGGATATCAAGATTTTGATCTGATTGTTTCATACGATGACGGGCGACCACAAGACCCTAGAAATCTACTTAGATACTATGAACGTTTGATCAAAGGTTGTGGGTTGCCATCTATACGGTTTCACGATTTGCGCCACACACACGCAACTATGCTACTGGGGGAGCACCCAAAGGTTGTATCTGAACGATACCGCTGAATTCATCCCTTAAATAAGAGTCTAAAAGAATTGATAGATTATCTCCAAGCGCCTCTATCTTCTCTAGCAGTCTTCCGGTTATGACACTGCTCACATAATGGCTGCCAGTTGTTCCTATCCCAAAACAATGTCCTATCTCACTTGTGCGGAACGATATGGTCAACTACTGTAGCACCCGTTAGCAATCCTTTGTCACAGCAATGTTTGCAGAGTGGATGCTTTTTCAAAAATCCTATTCTTGCTTTTCTCCACTTGGCATCGTAGCCACGTTGCGTAGATGATCCACGTTCTCGATCATACTGCTGGACTTGTTTCTTTTGATGCACAGGGCAATAAGCTTCTCTTGTTAGTGTTGGACATCTGGAATGCAGACAGGTCTTTAATGGTTTGCTAGGCATTGTTTCACCTTCCTTGTTTAATAGAAAAAATATCTATCAAAATGACCTATATATATTTATTTCTTTTCTTTTTCTTTTGTGTACTTATTGCATACATCATGCAGCAGAAACTAGAGTTACTGCTACAGAAATGAAAGTTATTGCTTACAGAAACTCAACTGGTTAAAATACCCATTTTTACTCAATGAGTTATTGTTAACAAAAACCCTTATTAATGTTGCAGAAACTACAGTTCAAACAGAGTTATTGCAACATGATGTAAACATTAAGTACACATTAAAAATAGCCACCCGTAGGTGACTAACTCTCTAATTCCTATGATATAAATTTACACCATCTAAAACCTAACAAACCATGATTAAAGCCTATTTTTTTCATATTATTTCCTTTTTTATTTTAGCTATGTTAAATCATGTCGTTATTTCTGAACGTTCGTTCTATAATTATGGTGACATCATGGATAGAACAAAATATTTGGAGCATTACCTGGCATGGTTTCGCTACCTCTCGATAGCAAGGAGTACGAACACAACGTCAAATAAAAAGAATATGTTAGTCTCTTCATGTCCGTTTTCTTTAAGGAAACAAACGTTTATCTTCCCTAAGCATCGTTTAAACTAATAAGAAGCATGTAGGAACTGTTTTAAAAGCATAAAAAAGGAGGCAAACACAATGACTGAGGAAAAACTTGTTATCGGTGCTGAAACAAAGTACCCTCTTAATGGAATATTGACCCTTCCTAATGAAAATAACCGATTGTTTCCTGCGGTCGTTTTGGTTCACGGCTCTGGCCCAAATAATATGGACGAAAAAATCGGAAATAATTATCCTTTTAAAGACCTTGCTGAAGGCTTGTCGGAAAAAGGAATTGCAGTGCTACGTTATGATAAGAGAACATTCGTATATGGCAAAGAAATGAAAAATGATACTGGGGTAACGGTTAAACAAGAAACAATAGAAGATGCCATTTTTGCGGCTGATTTCTTACGAAAAGATTCACGTATTGATTCACACAAAATATTTATTTTAGGTCATAGTTTAGGGGGAATGTTGGCTCCTCGAATTGATGCAGAAGGTGGAAATTTTGCTGGAATCATTATTATGGGCGGTTCTCCACGTAAATTAGAAGAAATTATAATGGATCAAAATAATGTTGTCTTAAACTCGTTGAATAAGTTTTTGAAAATGATTGCCAAGAAACAAGTAGCAAAATTATCATCCAAGTTTAACAACATTTATAACCTTAGTGATGAGGAAGCAAAATCAACCATAGTTTTTGGGAAACATCTCAGAGTATACTACCTCAAAGAAATGGGTGAACATCCATCTATTAATTATCTCAAAGTACTGGATAAACCAGTATTAATTTTACAAGGAGATAAAGATTTTCATGTATCAATAGAAAAAGATTTTCATGGTTATAAAAACTTTTTGGGCGATAAGCCAAATGTAACATTTAAACTATATGCGAACTTAAATCATTTGTTAATGCCTTCTGTTTATGGAGAGATACGAAAAGCAAAAAAAGAATATAAGGTCGCACAACATGTAGATAAACAAGTTATAAATGACATTTCAGACTGGCTTCTTTCAATATAGAAATATCAACGTAAGGAATACAGCGGACTTGTAAATAATCATATTCTTCCATCACTTGGAGAAATAGAATTATCCAAACTAACACCAAGACATATCCAAAACCTATACAATTCATTGTTTGAATCAGGTAGACTTTCAGACGAAAATATTCAAAAGGTACATACAATTATCAATGATTCATTAAATAAAGCGGTTAGTTGGGAAATGATCCCTAAGAATGTAGCTTCAGTTGTGGACAGGCCCAAAGCAGGAAAAAAGGAAGTGGAAGTGTGGGAATTGGAGGAAGCCCACACTTTTCTAAAATCATCGGAAAAGGATCGTTATTACATCGCTTTTCTTTTAGCCTTAACTACGGGTATGCGTCAAGGTGAAATTCTTGGTTTGCGTTGGAAGGACGTAGATTTAGAGAAGGGGGTTATATCAATAACCCAAACTTTAAGTCATGACGGAAAAGAGTTACAGATTGGGGCTAAAACTAATTCTGGAAATAGAACTATAGCTATTGATGCAGAAACAGTAAAAGAGATGAGGAAAGTTGAAAAAAGATACAAAGCTGAAAAATTAAAGGCTGATCCAGGTATGTATGAAGATAACGGACTAGTTATTAGCACTATTGTAGGAACCCCAGTAACACCAAGAAATTTGATGAGGTCATTTTACCGTTTGACTGAAAAAGCGCAGGTAAAAAAAATCAGATTTCATGATCTCCGCCACACACATGCTACGATGCTACTAAAAGCAAACGTTAATCCAAAGGTTGTTGTGGAACGTATGGGATGGTCTGATATGAAGATGATAGACCGTTATGCTCACGTTTTGCCTAACATTCAAAAAGAGACTGCTGAAACATTTGGTAAAGTATTCTTCGAAAACAAAGAAGCCAAATAAAAACTTCATTCGCGCCAAATTCGCGCCAAATTTTCTTTTCGCACCCAAAATCATATGGACAAGTCTATCTAAAAATAACAAAAACCCCTTGATTACCAAGGGGTTTAAACGTCTTATGTATGGTGATCCGGACTGGGTTCGAACCAGCGACCCCCACCCTGTCAATTTGGTCAAGAGTCTTTTCATTGGTTAATTTAAGCGCATAAACCTTACTGTAGTGCGGTTTATGTGTAATTAAGATGAGTTAAGTTTACCTGTTTTACTTAAGTGCGTTGTCAATTTGGTTGTCAACGTTGTCAGTCCCTTTCTATAGGGGTGAACAAGAAAGTCACCCCTCTATCTTCTCTATCATTGAACATAGCTCATGCTGCCATTCGGCATCATTTGTCAAGCTGGCAATTAGAGATAGATTTTTGAGTTTCGCAACCTCCCAAGCTCTTGTAGCATTTGCACTTAGGCATTGACTCATTTCAGTCATTTCTGAGTCAGTAAGTTCTCTGGTCTTATTAATAACCCACAATTCTGCCATACGTTCCTTAATCTTGATGGTACAGTGTATGCACAGTTAACTTTGATTTTGCATGTCCAACTGTGATTTTTTTCTATCCCAAATTTGCTCAACTGTCCATTGCTTTTGTAATCCCTGTTCAGCAGCTCGTGCATTCAATACATCCATTATGTCGTAAGCCAACGCTAGATTAGGCACTGACTTATTCCTAGCAAGGCTTGTGATCGTATTTCGGCTAACTCCAAGTGTATCAGCTAACTCCTGTTGTGACATGTCCAGCATGACCAGTATTGCTTTCAGGTAGCAAATCATAAAATCACCTCATTGCTCACTTCACTACTGCCCTTGTCGAATCCTTTAGCGAGTAAATGGAGGTTTTGACGAAAAAAAAAGACCTCGCCATCATCTTACTGGTGAGGTCATCTGTATCCTTATTCCAACAGTCAATTGTTCAAAAAAACTCTCCAATGGTTTAATTTCGTCAGAAAGCTTTACATATCTTTATTTTATTGAGCAACTTCGTTTTATCTATTTTGAACTGCTTTGATATAACCTTGTACTCACACCTAGCTGATAGTAATCAGTAAAAGGAGTTTTCAACTTAAGAATAGCTAGGAAACATTGGTACTAGCCTAATTGTTTAACATTAAGTCACTTCATATATATGACCATCGTTCAAACTTTTATTTAGTGCTTCCTTTAATTGATCAACTTTATCTGCTGTATTATCTACAAGCACTACGGAAACGGTTGGTTTTTTGCCTCCAGATTGCGGGTGTCTATGCTGAATTTCAACTTTATATTGATGCTGCTTCTCAAGATACTTAGAATCTAAATGGAAATTTGGAGATATTAAAATGCTATCCTGCGTTCTCTTAACCTCATCAATTGTCTTAATTTTGTCTATAATGTCATTTTTTATTTCCTTTCTTATATCTTTATTTGTGTTCCCCATATTTGTACCTAGACCCTTATCAATAACCGCCATTATTAATCATCCTTTCAATTATTATTTTCCATGGCTACCGTGTAAGGCTTAATTTTAGACGTGGTTCAATTACCAATATACCGTACAAACATACAAAAAAATACTTATTTTCAAACTTTTACACATCTTCTTGAATATCCCTCTATTTTTCGAGCTACATTTAATGATCACCTTTACAAATAATCAAAATCCTCCGTACTCTGGAGGGCTATTTTAGTATCCCTGACCTACTGGCAGTACATTCTATGTAGTTGTAAAATGACCCTCTTAGTAAGCTTCTAAACTAACCACATCTTCTACAGGTATCCACCAAAAATCCTCATCATTCTTTAGCTTGATCCTTTTGAATTGGGAATCAAATTTCTCTACCCATCCCCAAGCTGTTTCAATTACTCCTCTACCCTCTTTTGTCTCTTTCCACCAGCTGATTGTAAGGGCATACTCATACTGACGTGAGTCAGATATCCTGTAGCAAAACTCGGCTAGCTCATCCTCTTCAATGATCGGCTTCTCAATCAGTTTCTTATCCTCGTGAAGTTGGCGTAACATTTCGGCATGTTCAGGTAAAATGAATTTCGTTACAAGTGGATCAAGGATTTTACTAACCATCGAAACATCTCCTCAAATACGAATATGTGTTCTTATTTTATTTGATGATAAGGAGATTATGCAATGGATAAATATGGTTCGATTAAGTAAAATGGATAGTAATACATATAAGAAAATGACTATACGGGGGTTGGATATGAAAAAGAATCTGTTTACTTATTTGGCTATAATATTTTTTCTTACTGGATGTAGTAATAACGCAGCACCTAACGTGCAAACAGACCAAAATGTTAAAACACAAGAAGTGTCCGTACCAGTAACTGAACCATTACAAAAGCCTCAATCGACAGTAACAGAACCAGCCAAAACCAATACGTCTTTAAATGAAACCAAAATTGTAAAAACCTTAGATAATGGAGTAGTCGAAACAACAATAAACGGAGTATCAACATATTCGAATGATCCACAATTCAGATATTATAAAGGCGCTAATTGGGAAGACAATTATGACGGTCTTATTACTAAGGTTGAACGTATAGCACTGGCAGACTCAGTTCAAATTGATAATGAAACTACAGCCGATATCGTCAACGCAAAATTCATTCTTACTAACACAACGCAGAATAAATTTACTACATATCCTGACCAAGCAAGATTAGTAACAAGTACAGGTGAGCAAATAGAAATGCCCATTTATTGGACTAAGGCCATTGGTGGAGAAATTGATAAAGGGGTAACTAAAGAGAGTGTTGTTTACTGGAAACTAGACAGAGGTAATGTTGACAAACTTGAATGGGTTAAGTTGAAATGGGCAACAAGAAAAGGGCCAGCAAATAAACACGATTCTCCTGAAAAAGAGTACGAAATTGAAATTAAAGTACCTCAAAAATCTTCTAAATAAAAATAGCCCTCCAACGGTTTAATTGAACTGCCCCCAGTCAAGTAGACAACGGAAAAACAAAAAAATCTGACACCAACTATTTTCACATGGGTTGGTGTCTTTCTTATGCTGCTGAATTTTGAAGGTAGTGCCTGTATTCCAAAGGCGTCATACAGTTTAGTCTTTTCTGGTATCGATGGTTATTGTAGTAAGTTATGTATTCCATAATTGCTACTTCCAATTCTTTGTATGTGAATCAATTTCATAAATCAGAGCCCTACGGGCTCAAGGGTTTTTGAGCATAGAAAAAGGAGTACCTCCCCAAATCTCTAATAAGTTAAGTGCGATCTAAACTTAAGAGGTGGTGGTGACTCCCAGTGTCTATTATAAAACAAGGAAGCCTATTTGATATACAAGAATTATTCGACTTAGAACCTCCCAAACGTTTTGAGGCTATTTTCTCTACTCTTGACATTGAACCGATTCTTTTCTATATTTCCAAAAAATCGATCTATGGAGCTCCTACTGAGTTGAATTATGCTGCCATGCTGTATTCTCTGGTCGCTCGAATCGTAGAACGGATTCCAACTGTGAAAGATTTGCGGAAACGTTTAAAACATGACTTTATCTTTCGAATGGAATGCGGTTTTCTATTTTGTGACAGTCTTCCTTCCGAGGCATCGTACTCTCGTCTGGTTCATAAACTTTCTGAAACAGCACACCTCGAAAAAGTCCAAGACAAGTTACTCTTGCAAGCAATTCAGGAAGGGTTCATAGGCGATGAAGCAATTGCCATCGATGCAACCCATTTTGAATCCCGTGATCGTGGTGTGGAAAAAGAAAAAAAGACGAAACCAGAATTGAAAAAACGCGGACGTAAATCAAAAGCAGAAAAAGATATCTACGACAAGCAAAAGCAAGAAAAGGAAGCCCAGAAGTCCTTATATGAAAAAACCATTGCAGCTCAACTGGATGTGACGTTGGAGGACCTACGGTCCCAAGTTCCTATCAAACCTGATTGGGGAATTAAGAAAAATAGTGATGGAAAGAACATGTTTTGGTTTGGATACAAAGCTCATCTTGCAGTCAGTACGAAAAGTCAGTATATTCTTTGCTCCCTCATGTCCTCTGGAAGTATGAACGATGGGAAAGCAGCGATTCCTTTGTTGAAGGGAATTCAAACTGTCCTGCCCAATCACATGCGATATGCAATCATGGATGCGGGATATGACTATGTCCCGATCTATCAACAAATCGGACGAATGAACGCACAAGCGATTATTGCTTACAACAAGCGGAATGAAGGAGAAATGATTGGGTTCGATTCACATTTTGCGCCAACTTGTGTTCGAGAATGCTCTTATCGTTACGACAGTTATGATAAAAAGTACAAAACGTTGAAATTTGTACGGCCAAAAGAATGTAAAGACTGTCCATTGTCTCAAGATTCTCTCTGTCAAAAAGTCTATAAAATCAAGGCTGAAACCGATCTTCGAAAGTACACCGCGCCAGCCAGAGGAACGAAAACGTGGGAAGAACTCTATGACCAGAGAACAGCTGTGGAGCGAGTACATGCTTATTTGAAGGAGTTCTTTCAGCTAAACAATGTCCGATATCGCACAGGAAAGAGGGCAAAAGTCCATTTTGATTTGGTTACTCTTGTTTATAATGCATCCAAGTTAGCAGTGGATCGAATTCGTAAGGAACTGGCAAGTAGGATGAAAGTAGTAGCTTAATTTTTTCAAAAAAACAGCATAGATCCCGTAGGGATAGTCTAATCATTTTTGAAAAAAGCCTTTATGAAATTGATTCATGTATTAAATTTATTGAGATAATACATCTCGGATTTTATCATTCCCCAAAACGATTCCATCGGTCCATTGTCTATGCATCTAGATACCCTCGACATGCTTTGTATCATTCCTGCGTCGTCCAGTTTCTTTTTGAACATTTTGTTCGTATATTGGAATCCTCGGTCACTATGAAAGATGGGTTTAGCATTAGGATATGATTGATGTGCGATATCAAAAGTTCTAAACACAAGTTCATTGTTGTTGGAATGCCCTACCACAAAAGAAACAATACTTTTATCTGACAAATCCATGATTGCACTCAAATAAGCCTTGCTTTGAAGGCCATACTTCATTTCCGTCACGAAGAACGTTGGATTCCCATGTTTTCACAGAGTAGACTTATGGGATATGATTTACTTTCATGAAGATCACGTATTGCAAGATATACAGGTTCATATCGGACTTGGCTTAGAATCGCCTCCTTTGGATTTCGTCCAGCTTTTTTAATAAATCAATCTCCATTTGCTTTCTTCTGTTCTCAGCTTGAAGCAGCTTATTTTGTGCCCTCAGCTTCTCCACTTCGGACATCTCATCTTCAGACTTTCGCTTCCCACGTTTATCCTGAAGTGCATCTACACCAGATTTAACGTATTTATTTGTCCAAGAATAAACTTGCTGATAGGATACCTGAAATTTCTGTGCGGTTTGGACGTAATTGTGTTGATGTTCTATACAGAATCTGACGATTTCAATTCTTTCATCGTAAGTAGTTGCTCGTCCTTTTGTCATGATTGGTGTTCCTCCTGTGCCGCAAGCTTTCGGCTTCTCATGACCATTATACTTCAGGATCCAGTTACGCAGTTGGCGGGTTGATTTGATGCCATATCTTTTACATATATCCATGTGAGAACCACGACTAGCCAGATAATCCTCGACAGCTGTTTTCTTTAATTCTGTGGAATAGGAGGAGTTCTTGGATGTATTGAGCAATCCGTTTGGACCTAATGATTGATAAGTTTGAAGCCATTGTTTAATAGATGGAAAGGAAACATCTAGAAGATTTGCTAAATGATTAAGCGAATCTTCCCCACGAAGATATTTTTCAATAGCTGCAATCTTTTCTGACCCAGATATTTTTGCTTTATGGGACATAAAAATGCTCCTCCTTGTAAGGAAACAGTTATATTATTTCAACTGTCTACCACAAGGGGAGCATATCAATCCGTCAGAGAGCTTTGTCTTGTTGAAGGGCGGTTTGGGTATACAGACAGCACAAACAGCTACCCTCGTACAGAATGCAGGGTTTTCTAATGCTTTCAATCGCTTTAGATTATAATCTTCTTTCTTCATACAGTGACCCTTAAGAGGAGCTAATAATAAACATTGTTACTAATCCCATAGCAATAAACATTATCACAAGGGAAATAAGAGAGGTTTTTACAAGTTTTTTTTTCTCAGAAACATCCCCTCTCTTATACTGTAGTATTGCTCTGAAACTAAAAATAACCGTGATAGCTAAAGAAAAAATTAGAATTGTATTTGCCAATTGCTGCATATCTTTATCCTCCACGTATAGAAATTTAAAAGTTTCCTCTTTTCAAAATAAAAAGGGGAAACTTTTAGATAAAAAATAGTAAACTAAGAAAACATTTTATTGCGGCTCTATGTCAAAAATATATGCCCATGTCATATCTAACACTATGCCAGTATTATCACTGTTATTAGCATATAATCGAGAAGACAATAACGCCCAATAACTTCCAGCTATTCCAGGTGGAACAGCAGGTGCTACACCCCAAATACCTGCTACAACTGCAACACCTCCGGCTACTGATGCAGCACCGGCAAAATCAGCAGCAACTTTATTAGCCTTGCAGCTATCCAATTTCCTGCTATAACCCCACCAATAATTTTTTACTTCAGTAGTTACGCCATTACAATTACCTTTAATACTAATAACTGACGAAGGCTTACCTGAATGAGTTGCTTCTACGGTTAAATTATTGTATGCCTTTAAGTCCCCTTCTGCTATTTGAACATTAAGATGTTGAAGATGTTTTTGCTGACCAATCAGTAATTCCTCTTCAAAACCATCAGCTTTTGCTTTTTCAATATCAAGTTCAAAAAAGCCTTCGCTATTCACTGAAACATACTTTTTTAGAGGGAGAATATCCTCTTTTGTAAAATCCGATTCTGCAACTACAGATATTTCTTGAGATTGAGCTGCGAAAGCGAAAGCATCTGGTGATGGGGCCATAATTGTGGTAGCAAATAAGGCTAAGAAAGTGAACATCATCAAAAACTTTTTGTACATTTTTATTCCTCCTACAATATGTCAGATAAGGGCTTTTTAATAGATTATCAGAAACATATTGTAAAATAATGTCATAATTTTGAATTTATTATATTTTATTTTTAGATTAAACCACAATGACCCCTTTTCGACATAAATACTTATTCTATATATGTAACTTTTTTCCTCTTTATTATTAAAATTGCCCCCTATAAAGGAGGCAATTTTCTTCTACTACTTGCCAAATTAAAATAAACCTCATCTATTTCAAAACCTGTTATTTTACGGCCAAGCTTTTTGGCTGCTTCTACTGTTGGGCCAGATCCTAAAAAGAAATCCGCTACCGTTTCCCCTTCCTCGCTACTGTTCAGAATGATGCCTTCCATAAGCTTAGCCGGCTTCTCGGTGGGATGAATGGTCTTTTGACCTGCGATTCGTGGTATCGGCCAGATGTCAGTAGCACGACGATTCGAAACACGACGGGCCTTGATCTTCCCCTTTACAGCAAATATGATAAATTCGTGCTGATAACGATATTGCCAGCCCATTCCCATGTGTACTTTGTTCCAGACCACACAATTTTTTATGACAAACCCGACGCGCTGCATCCACAAATACAAGAGTGGGTACATGCGCCAATCAATAAATACATAGATGTGTCTGCCGGTTTTCAAAACCCTATACGCTTCTCGGAGCCACTGGATAGTGAATCGCTGATAATCTCTTGGACTTAACCGATCGTTCGCGATGATACTAAATCTAGGCTTTTTTGTCTTGCTAAAATTTGTCCCGCCAAAGCCTAGATTATAGGGTGGATCGGCAATGAGAGGTCGATAGATTCGTCTTGTAGGTGTTGTTTGGCTCCAGCTATACAATCCATGTTGTAGATCATCGTACCAGCTCCCATGATGTGATAGTTTATGTGCGTAGTAGGGAAAAGAAAAATGCCAACCGATTGGATGGCATCTGATCTAATTTGTTTTTGGTTTTAAATTATTTGTGAAAGCCGCGATGACAGCAACTATAGCAGAAGCACCGTTTGCGATGTCATTAATTTGGTCGTCAGAACTACGCAAAAAATAAACTCCGCTCTTCCACTTATGGTAATCATGAAATTGCTGTAAATAGTCGTATTAAACCTGTTCTTGGGGCAATTGATTTAGACAAGCTAACTCCTATTAATGTGACTAAATATCTATCTGAGCTTCAAAAAGAAAATCTCTCTGCTGACTATATAAAATATCTTCACTCTGTACTCAAAAAGGCATTGAATCAAGCAGTCAAATGGCAACTGATTTCCAAAAATATTATGGACAACGTTGATCCACCTCGATTAGAACAAAAAGAAATTATTACATGGAGTCCCGAACAAGCAAATGAATTCTTAGCCTTTGCTATGAAAGATAAATACTACGTTGCTTTCGTTTTAGCAATATATACAGGAATGAGACGCGGGGAAATTCTCGGTCTTAGGTGGAAAGATGTTGATTTTGAAAAGGCAAAAATTAGTATACAACAAACCTTATATCGCCCTGCTAATCAAGGAATTATTTTTCAAGAGCCTAAGACTAAAAGTGCAAAAAGAAGAATCTCTATACCTGACTTTGTAATTCAAGAGTTAAAGGCTCATAAAGCGAGACAAAATAAAAACAAATTGCAGTATGGCGAAGGATATCAAGATTTTGATCTGATTGTTTCATACGATGATGGGAGACCACAAGACCCTAGAAATTTACTTAGACACTATGAACGTTTGATCAAAGGTTGTTGTTTGCCATCTATACGGTTTCACGATTTGCGCCACACACACGCAACCATGCTATTACAACTGGGGGAGCACCCAAAAGTTGTATCTGAACGATTAGGCCATAGTCGAGTCGGAATTACAATGGATGTCTATAGCCATGTCATGCCAGACATGCAAAAAGATGCTGCTGACAACTTCGAAAAAATGATGAAACAAAAGCGACCGAAGACACTTTAGTTAAATAAAGGTTGTCAAAATGTTGTCAAGCGACAGTTGAGAGGGATCATGTTGTCAGGGTGGGAATAGATAAAATAAGAAAAACCCCTGATTTCTCAAGGGTTTTAACGTTTATTTTATGGTGATCCGGACTGGGTTCGAACCAGCGACCCCCACCCTGTCAAGATGGTGCTCTCCCAGCTGAGCTACCGGATCACATTTTTTTCTGGGTACAAAATATGTATATGGTGGGCCCTGTAGGACTCGAACCTACGACCAATCGGTTATGAGCCGACCGCTCTGACCAACTGAGCTAAGGGCCCCTTATGCTTAAACGTTATGTATAACATATGTAAGCATTTGTCATTGACAAAAATAAGTATAACGCATTTTTACTTAAGTTTCAATAGTTAAATAAAAATTTTTCTGCTTTTTTCTGTGAAATATTTACCTACAATACGACATAATTGTTGCATAACCAAATTGTGAGATTCTAACATAGAATAATAGAGTGCAGAACCTCCCAATTAAATGGATATTTTAAAAATTAAGGAAACTAGTAATTCAATTATTATGAACCTCTGTGCTATATTGGAAAATCATCACAAAAATGCATAATCCCATTCTAATTCATCTTTTCTCCTTTATCATAATCTGAAATAACCCCTTCAAAATAGACATACCAATAATTTACTAGCTAAAAAATCAGTTGAATATAGTAAGAGGTTACTTCAGACACAGTTGATTTAGTCACATACTTCTTCCAAGTGAATAAAGGACATGATTATAATAAAATTACTGATCCATTAACATTAACTGAAAAATTAGTGTGAGTCGCATAATTTATAAAATATGTTCCCGGCTCAAGATAGAATTCTCTTGCAAATGTACCTATTCCATTCACTGAAAAGCTCTTTACGTTCTTTTCGTCCCCTCCTACTTTAACTAACCAATACGATGCTTGTAAAGACCCTTGGCCTCCATTACTAGGTGTTTGCGAGACTTGAAGCTTCACTTTTTGAGTAAATTTGATTGTAAATTTTGCATAGTTTATTATACATTTGATCTTGGACTTGCTTCAGTTTAATGTCATCACTAAAAAAAGCACCTCAGTGTCACAAACCTTAATTGATCTATTCCATTTTGATATTGTATTGAATGTCTTGAACGAAGATAACCGACTACTTATTGGGCTGCACTGGACTCAAATAAATACCCACCTAACGGAACTCTCCTTCCGCTAAGTGGGCATTTTCTAACATTAGTATATCTTTTTCTACTCGCCTCTTACTCCTTGACCTTAAACTTTTCCACAGCACGCTGCATTCCCTCTGCCATCTGAGTCAAAGCAGTTGCGGACGATGTAATCTCTTCCATAGAAGCAAGTTGTTCCTCAGATGCCGCAGTGACACCCTGCGAAGATGCTGCCATGCCCTGCGCAATTTGAGCGATTTCGTGCATCGAAGCAGAGACCTCTTCTGCACTTGCCGACATTTGTTCAGTGATGGCAGATACGTCATGAATTTGCTCGACAATATGTTGTGTAGATGCTTGAATATTAGTAAAAGCTTCTCTGGCTTCTGACGTGACGATAATACCCTTTTTGACATCTTCATAAACTTTACTTTTCATGACCTCTGAAGCATTCTGGGTCAAGCTCGTTACTCGGATGATAATTTCTTGGATACGATCCGCCGTTTGTTTTGATTGATCTGCTAGCTTTCTTACCTCATTAGCAACAACAGCAAAGCCTCTTCCCTGCTCTCCTGCTCGCGCTGCTTCAATCGCCGCATTTAATGATAGGAGATTCGTCTGTTCCGCGATGCCAATGATGGCTGTACTCATTTCTGATATTTGTCCACTATACTTTTGCAATTGTTCCATGATGCCAGCCGATTCTTCTACAGATTGACGAATCGCTTCCATTTGTTCGGTCACCAGTACCACTTTCTGATTACCATTTTGTACGTCCTCTGTGGTTTTGGCTGACGAATCTACAATGCCATTAGCTGACTCAGCAATTTTATAAATCCCAGTTGACATTTCTTCCATTGTGCGGGCACTCTCAGATGTAGCAATCGCTTGTGTTTTTGATCCGTTCGCTGATTCCTCTACCAGCTCTGTGACGTATTCTACCGCTTTAGCATTTTGCATTGTACTAGCTGTCATTTGTTGACTGGATGCAGCTAATTGATTGGACGTTTCCATCACCTCTGTGACGATGCCCTTAAGTGAGTCTACCATTTCATTATAGTTGGTGGCTAACTGACCAATTTCATCCTCCAGGTTGATATTCACTTTTTCATCTAAATAGCCCTCACTTACCCGCTTTGCAGAGGCTGCCAGTAGTGCTAACGGTTTTGTAATTTTACTAGTCCAAATAAACACCAAGATAGAAGCTGCTACAAGAAAGACTACTAAAATGAACCCTGTTTGGTTCAGAATTGGGGCAGAAGCTTTCACGTATTCCTCACTGGGAAGCACACCAACGATCTTCCAACCCGTTAAAGAATTTGTCTCAAATAATGCTTTTCGTTTCTCTCCGTTCTCAGAAGAATCATAGCTGACCCATCCCTTATCAATCGATTGCATGGTGTCATAGTGCTCACCTTCTACCTGTTTTCCTATGGGATGTATGGGATGCGACATGAGTTTGTTGGTACGATCTAACAAATACGCATATCCTTCTGAACCAAATTTTACACCTTTGACTAGCTCGTGAATTGTATTAAGGCTTAAACTAATACTTAACGCACCTTGTCCGTCTGGAAGCGCTTTTCCGATATTCAATATATAATGATTCGTCGTCATTGAAACGACTGGATCATTTATTGCGATTGTGCTTGGGTCTTGTATGACTTGTTTATACCAATCTCGCGTGCGTGGATCGTACTCTTG
Organism: Brevibacillus laterosporus; assembly: GCA_007833815.1. NCBI lineage: Bacteria > Bacillati > Bacillota > Bacilli > Caryophanales > Paenibacillaceae > Brevibacillus > Brevibacillus laterosporus. The sequence goes on from CP033464.1 coordinate 5,383,919, forward strand.
TTTTCCAGGATCGGGCGCCTTCATCCAAGCACCATTTTGATTCCCGACTGTTACAATTTCAATTTCGGGATGTTGCTTCGCAAAGTCCTCCATTATTTTTCGGAGTTCAGGGCTTTGTTCGTCGATTTGACGAGAGGTAATTTGTTCAACCAGTGTATTGAGATTAGCAATCTCCAATTGGATAATCTGGTCAATCGCTTGATTCAATAAGCTAACGCTAGAATCAGCTGCTCCTTCTAATTTTTGTTCTAACTGCCACTTGGAAATGTAAAAAGAGGAATAACCAATTAGAACTCCTTGTAAAAGTAACACAGCAATGATGAGAAACATCAGCTTACTCCGTAATGTCTTTCGATTAAATATTCTGCTTCTTATGTCTAGCCATTTCATAAGCTTGTGCCTCCCTTGATAGTAGATCAGCCTAAAAAGTACAGCTGACTAGGACTTTATATCTATTATTTACATCGGTTTTTTTCTATCGTTTATGTAACTATTTATGAAAGTTAAAAAAAAAAACATTATTGTGAATGTAAGTATCTGTAATGAAAATGAACCCGAAATATATCAACGATCGCTTATATACATACGCAAAAGAACCGCCTCACCCGCAGACAAATCTACAGACAAGACGGCTCCATCTTTTAGATTTTTTACCTGAAGAAATGAAATGACAGCATCTATCTACGAGTTACAGATGTGATTATGTCCAATTCTGCCTGTAACTTATGTATTTGTCCTTTTATGAATTAGCCGAGAACACTCGTGATTTTAATCATGAGTGTTCTCGGCTTCGGACAAAGCATGTCTTCTGACACGTTAATTGTCCGACTACTTCTTTGAATAACTAACAAGAACAGGTATACTAATCTTGTACAGATTGCTCATTGAAAACGGAATGTATGGGGTTGCCATAAGGAATGCTTTGTGGCGTAAAACATTCAAGCACCTTCGTTGGATGTGATAGCGCAGGAATCTCGTGGCTTTAGCCATGAGAGGTTCAAAGAAGCCTTTAACCTTAGCGTTGCATTCCAGGGTAAGCCCAAATACCGCTTGTTCTCAACAAATCACGGTAGATAACTAACTGCTCATCCATTGTTACTTTATGGGCTTCATCTAGGGATTTGTAATCTAGGTATACCATATTCGTGAATATTCGATCGTTCTTTTTACCCATTTGCTTCGCATAATGATCACTTGCTTCTTTAAACACGCTTAGTCCGCGACGCATATGACTCGCACTAGATACCAGTGTCATATCCTTCAAGCCTTCACGCTCCATGATTCCAATGGAGAAAAGAGCGTTTTCAACTGTATCAGTCGCTTTGTTATCCAATAGGATACGGTTTTTATCAATGCCTTGTTCCATTAACCATTTGCTCATTGCGTCTGCTTCGGTAATGCCTTCTTTCGGTACTCCACCGCTCACGATGATTTTAGAGTTTGGGTATTGCTTTGCCAGAGCAAGTCCTGCTTTTAGGCGTTCGATTAATGGTTCACGCATGCTCCCGTCGTCTGCTAGAGCATAACCCAGAATGACGATCGCATGGTCTTTTTGTGGCAAGCCTTTTGGTACGTCTTTGTTAAATGTAGTCTGCATGTATGCTTCTGCTGAGGCAAGCTTGGCTAGATACTCGTTTGCCTTTGTCTCGTCTAGTTTCTTTATTTTAGCCATTTGAGCGTCATATGTTTTTGGATCTCCATTTACCTTGGAGTAAACCCCGTATAACAAATTGGCATTAAAGTTATTAGGATCAAGATTCAAGATTTGCTTATAAGTTTGCAAGGCTTCCGGAAGCTTCTTTTGAATAATCTGAGTAGAAGCAAGCGAGAATTTCAGGTCGTTGTCAAAAGGATCAAGCATAGTCGCTTCTAGATAAGCGTTTTCAACTACATCGTATTTACCTTTTAGCGTAATGCCTTTGAAAATCTCCGCTTCCGCTTTTTTCAGATCACCGCCGTGCCAGTAGTAGTACATCGCCGTTTCTTTTAACTGGTTAATGCGGTAAGTAGTAGGCTCATCGTTTTTCACGGAAGTAGTACTTGGGTTAGCAAATACACTAGATGTTGTTACCAAGGATGCTGCTAGGATTACACTAGCTAGTATTTTTTTGTTGAGTTTCACCATGAAAATTCCTCCTTATGAACAGCTCTCAATGTTGGTAGGATAATCAGAAATAAGTCTTTGTACCGCTCCTCTGCGCAAAAGGTAACGGCTTTGTAAGTTAAAAAAGCATGAACCAAAAAGGTAAAAGAAAAGTTTCTTCCTCGCACCTTTTGGCTCATGCCTAGTCGAACTAGTTACACGCCGTGTGACTGATTTCGTTCTTGTATAACGAATAATAACACACAATGTAAACGTATACAATAAAAATTAACTTTTTATAATAATACATTCACAAATGTATTATTACTCTATTTTATTATCATATATCAAAATATATTACAAAATATACCTATAGATCGGTCTCCGTATCCTCATCCACTACCGCAAAGTTATACCAAACAGACCGTGAAAACTCTTCTCCACGCTCGTTAATTCCGGTGATTTCCAAGCAAATGTTGTAAACACCTGGTTCCTTAGGGGCTTTAAAAGTTCCCGTAATCTCATCATCTTTTTGCTTTATTTTCAAATAGTCATCCGCCACCAAAAGTTGTCGATTCTTTGTTTCGATTATGCTCACATTAGCAATTCCCTGTTTCTTAACAGTGGCTTCAGGTAGTTCAATCCGTAGCTCTCCTTGTTCACCAGGTTCATAGATTTTTTTGTCACTTACCACTTCCATTGGTTGTTCACTTTCTACTTGAGCGAACATGAAGTAGGCATCTTTTTTGCCTGAAGCGACAAGTTTCCACTTCCCTTTTTCTGGCTCATCGATCTCGAACCCATTATGAATAGCACTTGCAAACAGATGTTCGGATCTAGTGGAATCACTTTCTTCTTCGTTCTCTTCGTTGCTACGCTGTTTACCCGACTTGCTGATCTCTAGTTTTTCTGGAGTATACTCCTTGCCAGATGGGCTAATTAGCTTTACTTTTGTCTTTTCATTCGCTGTCATAACATCTACTATAATTTGACTAACTCCGCTTTCTAGCATGAAAGTATCCTGCGTTTTTCCGCTGATTTCCCCACCTCTTAAAATAGTATTGCTCACGGTTGAGGTTGGAGTACTTTCTTCTTCATCCATTTGATATTCTCTCTCTGTTTCCGCCGCTAGTTCTTGTTTTACTCCCTTCGAGCTTTTACTTATATTGGCCTCCACCTCTGCCCACACGTGTTTAGCATCGGTCATACTGGAATGGGAAATATCTTTAGTAAATGTTTTGATTCCATAGGGTAGGCCAAATGCGGATGTGACAGTAACCGCTCCATCGTCTTCTCCTGGTAAAACAGCATGGGCAAACCAATACGCTGTAAACATACCATCATCACCAGTGCCTGCCGCCATATAGGTTTTGGTTTTGTTTACATCGCTTCGATTATCCGTTTGGTTGCGGAAATTGGCCATATATGACGTTTGCAAGGAGTACACCGCGTCGTCTTTTTTACCTAGAATATCTGCAAGCCAAGAGAACCAAGAAGAGTAGGCAATGTCTGCCAGCTCCGACCCCTTATTAGGAGTAGCAAGCTGGTGAACAGTATGGACGTAAGGGGCTGCTCCATAATGTAGAAGGGCTGCTTGTGTATCAATACCGCCTTTCGAGTGAGCTACGATTGCAATTTGTTTTACTTTGTAATTATCTGCTACTTTTTTAATTACTTCAGCCAGCTTCTGTCCATTTGTATGCATGTTGCCACCCTCACCATCAGCATCTCTTAATTGAACAAAAGCAGTCCGATAACCAGAGTTGTATGCTGCTTCGTATAGCCCTCCGTCCCGATACCACGTTTTATAATTCGAGTGAAGACCTTGAACGAATAAAATGACAGGCTTGTCCTGCGAAGCGTTAGGTGGAACAGCCCCTGTGTACCAGTCACCAAAAGCACCATTGGGATTGTCATCGTGTAGGGTAGGCGCAGGTGCAGCGGCTAACGCTTTGGTGGAAAACATTGTTGCAGGTAATAGAAAGCTAGAAGTTAGAGAAATACAAATTAGAGCATGATACAGCTTAGGGATGCGCATTGATTTTCACTCCTTATTCATAATAATACTTTAATTTACATATTCTCCCTTCTTTATTAAAATGTCAATAATTTTTCGAATATTTAATTTTAAATTAATGTTATTCATTTTTCCTATTCACCTGATTCGTAGTATCCTCTTCTAAAAACTAGTTTTCTTCCCCAATCTTTACGCACTAAAGTCTTCGTTTTCCTAATGTAAGAAAAAATATTATTTACACCGATTTACGAAAAAAACATCCCACTCCACCTTTGACGGTAAAACAGGATGTTTCTACTTATTTTGCTTTCTGAAGGTCCTCTGCCATTTTTAACAGGTCTTGCTTTGTAATATCTTTCGAGAAAGTCCACACGTTGTAACCTAAACTAGTTCCATTTTTAATCCAACTAATTCGTTTATGCATATCTCCATCTGGCATTTTCATGGTTGTATAGGCTGCTTCATTATCTCCTACCATTACTTTTTCAGCATTATCGTGGTTGCCACCTTCTTGTAAAATTCTAAGAAAAAGTGGGAGAATCAAAGCAGTAGCTGCATTCAAAATGATACCGAGATAAGATTTGCAACTGGAGCAAAGAATCCAATTCCTTTTTACTAAGTTATATGTAAATAGATATCAAGCTTGCTTTACCATCACATATAAAAAGCACCCCTGCCAACAAAACTGGCTTGGGTGCTTTCAACTTTCAGCATTCCGTGATTCCACGATTTCAAGATTTCGTACGCTCACATTTGTTCAACATAAAATGGTGCGTAATGCCTTATCCTGCCTGATCAGAGGCCTTATTAGCTTGCTGACCTGCCATTTCAATGTTAATTCGTAATTGATCTGATTCTGCTTCCTCTCCCGCTGCTTTTGTCTCTTCTTCATCGCGTAGTCGATGCGCCATTCGACTGGAAGCATTAGCGGCTATGCTACACACCATGTCGTCCAAAAACGTATTTACTTTACCTTCTGTTTTATTATCAAGCTGTTTAATGATGCCAATTTTTTGTTTATCTAGATGTCCAAATGTTGTTACAGCAATGCTACCATAGCCAAAAACGGAACCTAGTGCTAATGTTTCATCACAGCCAAAAAGACCCTCGTCACTTGCGATTATGGATTGCAAAGGTTCAGAAAGCAAACCTTTTTCAGCCAATTTATCCAGTTCGATGCCCACTAAAATGGCGTGTTGAATTTCACGTTTTTCTAAAACGGCCTGAACACTTTCAATACACGGTCCCATGGCCAGAGTAGGATAATAGGGCGATTGCATCGCGTGCACGATTTCCGCAATAGCCTCAATCGATACTCCTCGTTCTGTCAAGCTGGCTAAAGCTGCATCTCTAACTTGTTTACTGTGTACCCTCTTGATTTTCATAAAGCCAACCTCCTTACACAAATGAGTGGCAAAATAATGAATACATATTATATAGTATCATATTCTGCTTAGGTTGCGACTCTCTATGCTGGTAGATCAAGCCATCTTACTTGCTTTCTTTACCAGATTTACAATGCGTGGTTATCTTTTTTCGGATGTAACACGTGATCAGAAAAGTTTGAGCCCATTTCCTTTTTGCCGTCCCCCTCCTACATACAGTAAAATACGATTATCTAGCAAAGGAGGTTATCCCATGTCTTCCCCTCAGACACCAAAAGGTAGCTTGTCAGAAGTGACTCTCTCTAGTCAACATCTGGGCACTACGGAAACACTGCTTATTTATACACCCCCTTTTTATTCACCGCTGTATTCTTATCCAGTATTATACGCTCAGGACGGACGAGATTACTTGAGCTTGGGACGCCTGCCAGGTATGCTCGACAGTATGCTGGACAAAAGGGAAATCCAGAATCTCATCGTAGTATTTATTCCCGTTGAACTGGAGAAACGACGTTCGCGTTATCACCCAGATGGCGAGGAATTTGATGCCTATATTCGATTTATGGCTGAAGAAATAGTACCCTATATGGATAAACATTACGCAACCGAGCCATTAAGCGGTGGACGAACCCTGATTGGTGACTCCCTCGGTGGTACGGTTTCCTTGGCAACTGCTATCCGTTATCCCCATACATTTGGTAATGTGGCCTCTCAATCTGGAGCTCTGTATGATTCCTTTTATACATTGGCAGAAAATAGCCATTCCCTTGAGCAATTATCTCTTTATCTGGAGATTGGAACAAAAGAAACGGCTGTCTCTACAAGCCGTGGTATTATCGATCTGTTTACCCCGCACCAACGCTTTGTAGAATTGTTACAACGAAAAAAGGCCACCTTTCACTTAGAACTAAGCGAAGGCGACCATACATGGGAACATTGGCAAGCCCATTTGCCACAGATTATTCGTTATTTTTACTCATAACAGATAGAATATAGATAACCTCAAAATGATAGCTTTATTCTCCCGCGGAAGGGTCTGTCGGATCGCGTAGTTGCGAACGAGCAGCTCCATTGGTTACAACCGTTTTATCGCTTTTAAGAATAGCCCAAATCATAGTAAAAAGAAGCACTAGTAGCATCATAATTCCTAAAAAAGCGTAGGTCATCATCACAGCACTTTTCATATAGTACACCTCCTTTTCCAGTAGTTTTTCCTGAAAAAGGTAGGTATATACAAGACAACTGCAACATTATACACCGAAAGAATTTTCTGTTAAAATAGAAAAAAGCTTTTAAAGGGTATTTTATGTGAGGAGGATGGTTTTCCATGAAGTATAGTATCGTACTTTTCCCATCAAAAGAAGTGCAAGAAGTCGCCAACTCATACCGTAAACGGTACGACCCTGCCTATGCCTTGGTCCAGCCATATATCCGGTTAAAAGAGGCATTTGAAGCGGAAGATACACAGATTGCCACCTTGTCGACTCAATTGGAAGACATCGTGCGATCAACTCCATCTTTTTCTATTAATTTCCATCGAGCTTCTACGTTCCATCCTACAACAAACGTTATTTTTCTTTCTTTCCAGAACAAAGAAGCTGTTGAAGACTTACATGCTAAAATTTTGAAATACTTTGGGGATCATCAAGAGGAGTATGTCTTTGTGCCTCATCTGACCATAGGACGTAATCTAAGTGAGTCAGAATTAAAGGATATTGTTGATCAGTTAGCCATGATGAAATTTGATCTTCCTTCCGAAATAACAGAGTTGCATCTAATTAAAGAAGAAGCTAATGGTAAGTGGTCAATTGTAAAAAGCTTTCCTTTGGCCTAACCGTTTTCGACATGCTATGATAAAAACAGGCCATGCTCGTCATGGCCTGTTTGTTTTATGAACACAACGTAACAGACCTTACATCCTATGAGAAAACAGTTGCCTTTGTAACTATTGGAGGGAAGTCAGATGTATAGCATTCGCCAAGTAAGCACGGAAAAAGAATTACAAGATGCCTTGTATGTTCGACGGGTTGTTTTTATAGAAGAACAACAGGTACCAGAAGATCTTGAAATCGATGAGCACGATCAGCTCTCTACTCCAACAACTCACTTTGTTGCCTATCACGATAACGAACCCGTAGCAGCTGGACGTCTTCGGCCTTTTGAAGAAGGGGTTGGGAAAATTGAACGAGTTGCTGTGAAACAAGAGACGCGCGGGACAGGCCTTGGCCGTGATTTGATGATGCATATGGAAGACATCGCTGTCCAGCAAGGATACTCTACACTAAAACTCTCGGCTCAGGTACATGCTCAACCGTTTTATGAGAAATTGGGGTATGTGGGCTTTGGTGAGATTTTCGATGATGCCGGTATTGATCATATCATGATGAAAAAACAGTTACATGAATAGTAACTTGATCATAGTAAAAACACGCAAGAGAAGCTCTCTTGCGTGTTTTTCATTTATGACATTTTATTTGCATGCAAATCCAGCTTACTTTTTTTGTCGTAATGCCGCTAGCTTCCGCATCTTTTCAACAGCCTCACCAGACGTGCCATGAGTACCTAGTGGTGCATGGAATGTCTTATTTTCGCGATATCCATGGAAATCGGAACCACCTGTAATAATCAAGCCGTACTCTTCTGCTAATTGACGGTAAATCGCCTTATCTTCCTCTTGGTTATCTGGATGATTAATTTCGATGCCATCCAGTCCGTAGACAATCAATTCTTCCACCAATTCATTGTTATGATATAAGCCTGGGTGAGCAATGACTGCCACGCCACCTACTTTTTTGATCATGTTGATAGCTACTAACGGCTCGATCCGCTCTACATTTACATAAGCGGCGCCACCTTCTCCTAAATACCTCTGAAAAGCATCATCAATAGATGTAGCAAGCCCCTTTATCACCAATTCTTCTGCGATGTGTGGACGACCGATGTTTTTATCATCCGAGGTTTTGCGACGGTACACATCTTCTACCGTGATATCTAGTCCTATCTCTTGCAGACGTGCTATTAATTTCAAATTACGTAGATGACGAACATCACGTAACCCTGCTAATGCTTCATGGAAAGTCGAATCATCAAACGGAATATAATAACCCAGGATATGAATGTCTTTTCCCTCGTGAGCTGTACTAATCTCAACACCAGGTATCACTTCTACGCCTAACTCGATCCCTTTTTGAATCGCTTCTGCTACCCCGGCAATTGTATCGTGGTCGGTAATAGCAACAGCGCTGAGACCTGCATCCTTAGCGAGCTGCACGTTCTCTGCTGGTGTCGTTGTTCCGTCTGATGCCAACGTATGGGTATGTAAATCACATGAAATCTCCATAAGTAATCACCTCGATTTTAAAAAACTTAAATTGACTCTGCGATGGCAGTCTTATGCGAAAAAAAGCCCGTGTTGTAAGCGAGCCTACGTTACCACTTTTAAAGATAAAAATTCCGAAACGATCCTTATCCAAGAAAAAGCAGTCTGAAAAAATGAGCGCTTACATATAACTGAATTTATAAACAGAAAAGGAAAGCAAGGAGGGAGTCTTTGTGCAACTTGAATGCGATGCTTTAGTAGGTATGGTTCAGCCTCTGTGGTATGTAGATAAAACGCTTTTGGATCAAGGTTTCCGTAGGAGCAATAGCCAAGATTCACCCACCTATAACGCCATGATCTACGATTCATCAACAGGCATGACCTATCATTTACGAATTCCCACCCGCCTTACAGTCATCAACGAATTTGTCGAAGAGGAAACGATAAAAATCGGCTCCCCTTATTTAAAACTAAAGATGGCCTCACGAACGTCCCGAGAAGGTCTATTGATTCCCCGGGCAATAAAGGTGGCAGCGGAACATAAGCTGGCGGAAATAGCCGATTATTTAGGAAAGCCCCATCAAGAAGCCGCTCAATAAAGCATTAACCAGCTCTCTCATCATAACATAAACGCTTTTCACTCTACATAGGCGAGGTGATTTTGTGCACATTACACATCTATCTTTTCAAAAATAAATATGTTCTTATCCATTTTTTACAAACAGCAATCGATTTCTCTCTAGGCAATAACTAATTCTTCCTTGCTTATGAAGTCCCATCACCTATCCCATAAAGGCAGTACGAAATAAGACATAACTTGTCATATTCTGGATAGTAATGCCTCGTTTTTCACAGATCCATGTTAAGCCTTCTTCTAATGTAGCTGGTTGCACGCTAAACCCTTCCTCAATTTCCCCTAAAATCTGTTGATGATATTCTTCATTATAAGTTAGCGTTGAAAAAACATCCGTCTCAAGCACTTCATTTCCAGGTAGATATCCTTGATAGCTGGTTTGTTACAAGCGTTGAACACTCCTTATGGTTTCATCTGCAGCAAAACAGATACCATCCACAACAAGACCAAGTTGATTCCAGCTATGTCCCGGCAATCAGATAAGATCGGCTCACCATCCTCTGGCAATATTTCATCTACACGTGAGGATTCTGCTAACAAAAATTTATTACACAACTCAGGTAGTGGAGTTGATCCCATACCAAGATAAATAGGTTCTAACATTGGGTTTCGAATAATGGCTTCTTCCAGAGCTGGAGCATACACTATTGCATGTGGATATTGCTGAAGTAAATAATGATTACCACCAAAGTGATCCGCATGTGAATGTGTCTTTATAATGGCATACAAGGGCTGAGACAATTCGTCCAACCCTTTCTTTGTTTTTTTTGCTGTTTGTGTATCCAACCCGGAGTCAATCAACACCGCTCCTTTTTCTGTTAACACGATGCCAATATTGACACTCCCGGGAAAATAACCCACTCTTTCTTATGACATTCCTTTATTTCATGGAAAGTGTGTTAGAGCCGCCTAAATAAACAACCACTCCTGTCAGAGAGTCAGGCTACGTTAATGAATACATGCATGATTTCCAGAAAAAAGGAGCCACAGCGATGCATGTAGCTTTTTCTTGCCAAGATTAGAGATATCTGGTTTTGACTATCCAATTCCCCTGCTGGTATACTTATGTGTAAACATTTTATAAAAACTGCCTATGCCTTGGCATGGAAACATGTCATCTTTTGTCCAAACGTTCATAATCTACAACATCATATATAAATTCAACGAAAGATGGAGGTGAGTTCTCCCCTTCTACAAGCTAGAGGTGGAGAAACTATTTGGACAGTATACCGATAGATCCGTCGAACCTACTGTTTATCGCAGGTCAAGTACTTGTAGCTATTCTGTTGGTTCTTCTAAACGGATTTTTCGTTGCAGCCGAGTTTTCCTTGGTAAAAGTGCGTCAAACGCGCTTAACCCAATTGGTTAACGAAGGTAGCAAAAGCGCCGTTTATGCGCAAAAGGTAACACAGCAACTAGACGCTTATTTATCCGCCTGCCAGTTGGGTATTACACTCGCATCTTTGGCACTAGGTTGGGTCGGGGAACCAGTGATTGGGAATTTAATTGTCAAACCAATTCTTGGTAACTGGATTGCGTCTGAGGCACTTTTACACACCATTTCCATCGCGATTGCATTCGGTATCATTACCTTTTTGCATATCGTACTTGGAGAATTGGCGCCAAAATCGGTCGCTATTCAAAAAGCGGAATCAACTTCCCTATGGGTGGCAGCTCCGCTTATGTTCTTCTACAAAATCAGTTTCCCAATCATTTGGGTACTGAATGGTGCAGCTACCTTCTTATTGCGCCGTTTGGGCGTTCAACCTGTCTCTGAAAGTGAGACGGCCCATACAGAAGAAGAAATTCGTTTGTTAGTAAATGAAAGTCACAAAAGCGGTCATATTGATGTTGAAGAGATGGAGCTTGTCGATAATGTCTTTGATTTCTCCGAACGTCTTGCTCGCGAAATCATGATTCCGCGAATTGACATGATCTGCTTATATGACGACAACACCTTTGAAGAAAACCTGCAAATGATTCGTGATCAGCGCCATACGCGTTTTCCTGTCGCTCATAACGACAAGGACAGAATCATTGGTTTTGTGCATACTTCAGACTTCTACCTAGCGGCTCTCACAGAAGGCAAAGCCAATCTGCATGACTTTTTGCGCCCTATCTTGACGGTACCGGAATCCATGGAAGTAAGCCATGTTCTGCGCCTGATGCAAAAACGCCGTTCACAGATTGCCATTGTTATTGATGAATATGGTGGTACTGCCGGATTCATTACCATGGAAGATATCCTGGAAGAGATCGTTGGCGAAATTCAGGATGAGTTCGATGCGTTTGAGCGTCCTGAGATTGAGACCAAAGCTGAAAATGTCTTATCCGTCTCTGGTAAAACTCTGCTTAACGATTTGAATGATATTTTACCGATTGAGTTGGTTTCCGATGATGTGGATACGATTGCTGGTTGGGTATATAGCCAACTAAGTGAAGAAGTGACAGCTGGGAAGTCTGTTCTCTATAAAAACTTTAAGTTTACGATTACAGAATTTGATAATCATCGCATTAACCGAATTGCCATTGAACAGCTTGAAGTAGAGTCAGCGCAAAAAGATGCGTCTGGCAACATCCTATTGCAAGCCTAATGACTGGAATGTCCCTCTATCATTGAGGGACATTTCCGTTTGTATAGGAGTGAATATATCTTGAATATAGCCAAGCACAATGATGAATTGCTCATGTTACGTAAAGACAACTATGCAAAGATTCCCACTTGGCGCATGTATGCGAATCAAAGGGAACTCTCTTGCCCCGTATGTGGGCAGCCTGTTCATATAGTTGCTGGCGTAAGCCGCGAACCATTTTTTACTCATTTACATACTGCTCCCTGTTCCCTTGACGAACTGGACAGCTTTTTACAGCAAACATTGGTAACAACCGAGCTAGCAGCTACCTCTAGCAATAGTACGGTCATGGCGAAACAGTCTGGATCAACACCAAGCATGGAATCTGTAACAACAACTACCACCCATGACCAGTCCAATGATGTCATGGTCGGTGGGTTCCGGTTGCCGAAAGGACGTAGTATTTCACCCCTATCAACGACCGTTACACAAGCACCTGCACCCACTAAAAGTTTTCGAACTTTGATCGCACCAAAACAACGCACTCAGGTGTTGGAGGAGCGCTATCATACAACGTTACATCCTGCACAAGAAGAAGCTGTCATTTGTACAAAGGGACCCTTATTGATTCTCGCAGGTGCTGGAAGTGGTAAAACCCGTGTTATGACAGCCCGTACTGCCCATTTGATTACAGAGATGAACATTGACCCACGCTCCATCATGGTTGTTACCTTTACTACCAAAGCAGCTGGTGAAATTAAGCATCGTTTAAAGCAGTCTTTGCCTTCTCATCAAGCATCTGCCCTGATTGCAGGTACCTTCCATAGCTTGTTTTATCGTATGTTACTATTTCATCAGCCTGAACGCTGGGATCAACAGCGCTTATTAAAACAAGAATGGCAAAAACGTAAATTTTTACGTGAAACCGGTGCGATTGCACAGATGGAGAATCCAATTGTCAAAGAATCAGATTTTGAAGCAGTCATGAGCCTTATTAGCCGTTGGAAGAATGAATATATCACCCCTTCCGATGCACAGCTGCTATCTGTGGAAAGCTCTGAAGAAAAGCAGGCCCAGGAGCTATATCCACTGTATGAAAAGTTGAAAAAGCAACATAATTGGTTTGACTTTGACGATATGCTAATTGGCTGTTATGAAATGCTAAAGGATGATCCGCACATCTTGTCACTGTATCAGGGTCGCATTCGATACATTATGATTGATGAGTTCCAGGATATTAATCGTGTGCAGTACGAGACAGTAAAATTGCTGGCAGCTCCTGAGAACAATCTCTGTGTAATCGGCGACGATGATCAGTCCATTTATGGCTTTAGAGGAAGTAATCCACGCTACATTCTTGGATTTACGGCAGATTATCCTGGTGCAAAAACGATTTCTTTAGAAGTAAACTACCGTTCACGCTCTTCTATAGTGGGTCTAGGCTACTCCCTGATCGGCAACAATCGTACTCGTTGGAAAAAGGAGCTAAAATCATTTCATCAGGAAGAAGGCTCCTGCTATCTATTCCAACCAGCGGATGAAGAGGAACAAGCATCCCGCATCGTGGATGAAATTAAACTACGAATACAGGATGGCGCAGAGCCACACCAATTTGCGCTGTTGTTTCGCACGTACGAGTCGACTCGCCCCCTGTTAGAACGTATGAGCGAGGCAGATATTCCCTTCTCCTTTACACGAGAGGACGAGCCATTTTATAGCAAGCAAGTTGTTCGCTGGGCACTGGGCTACCTGCGATTAGTAGTGGATCAAGAAAATGAGTCAGCTCTACGGGAAATATTGCCTACACTCTATCTATCGCCAACAGTTTGGAACGATATTCGAAGCCAGTCTATTTTAAATAATTGTTCGCAATTAACCGTGCTTCCAGAATTAGCCCATCTGAAAACCTTTCAACGTGCACAAATACGTAAAGTAACGGATACGCTAACTAGCTTTTATAACGCGTCCCCCGCTCACGCTCTTGAAACAATTTATGAGGATCTCAAGTTGCGTGATTACGTAAAAAAACGTGATAAAGATCGACCGGAAAGAGATCAAGAACGCTCCACGGACGAGTTGCGCCAATTATTGGTTTCGGCTAAACGCCATGCCAGTGTTCAGGATTTTATAACCTATATAGATGAGATGGTAAAAAAAGAAGCGGAGTGGCGTAAGCAACCGCAAAACGGCAATAATGCGGTGCAAATGTTAAGTATTCATCGAGCAAAGGGTTTAGAATTTGATACTGTTTTTTTGGTTGATGTAGTGGAAGGTGCGATCCCCCATGATTTTGCCATGGATCAGGCACGCCAAGGGAATAAGGACGCTATCGAGGAAGAGCGCCGCCTCATGTACGTAGCGGTTACGCGAGCGAGACATGATTTATTTATTGGTGTACCTACAGAGAGATTCGGCCGTAAAACACGTATGTCCCGCTTTGTGTCGGAGATGGGTCGAGGGAAAAAAGAACCGGAATAGTTCTCTATAAAACGAGAGTGAATATAAATGTAAGAAAGTAAACGTAATAAAGCAGGTCTTGGCTATAGCGAAGTGTACCAGTTTAATCGCCATAGTTCAAAACCTGCTTTTTGTCTAATAAACTATCCTTCTATACATTAGGGGATGATTTTCTAGTATTCTACTTAACGACCCATGATATTGTAGCCAGCGTCAACGTGTAACACTTCACCAGTAATACCGCGAGACATATAACTCATCAAGAATAGAGCTGTGTCGCCTACTTCTGTTTGATCAATCGTGCGACGTAAAGGAGCTTTTTCCTCAATCTCTTTAATGATAGCATTAAAGCCGCTAATCCCTTTTGCAGCTAATGTACGGATTGGACCAGCAGAGATCGCATTGACGCGGATGTTATCTTTGCCAAGATCACTTGCCAAATAACGTACACTCATGTCTAGGGCTGCTTTCGCTACTCCCATCACGTTGTAATTGGAGACAACACGCTCGCCGCCAAGATAAGTCAACGTGACAATGCTACCACCCTCTGTCATTAGTGGACGAGCTTCACGAGCTACCGCTATCAGAGAATACGCACTAATGTCATGTGCTAATGCAAAACCGTCACGCGAGGTATCAGCGAATTCGCCATTTAGATCTTCCCCTTTAGCGAATGCAATGCAGTGTGCGATACCATGTAGAACGCCCACTTTTTCTTTTATGGAACCAAATAAAGCTGCTACCTCTTCATCCTTCGTAACATCGCAGTTGTACAAAATTTGCTCTGGCTGATCCAGTGTTGCTGCCAATTCTTCTACATTCTTTTTCAATCGCTCCCCTTGATACGTGAAAATCAGGTTCGCTCCCGCTTTCGACAAGGATTGCGCAATTCCCCACGCGATGCTGCGATGATTCGCCACACCCATAACCAAAATATTTTTACCTTGCAATAATTGCATATGTATAAACCCCTTTCTTTCCCAGCATACTCCAAACATTATAACTTATATTAGCTTGTTCTACGAGTTATCGCTAGTAGTCTGGTTAGTCATTTAGTGAGTATGCGTATGAAAAAAGAGTGAAAAAACCATGTACAACAGCATGGATACACAAAAATAGAGACTTAATCTAGGAAAATTTCGATTTTGAATCAAGGGGACCAAATGACTAGCTGCTACATATAAAAACACCCCTGCTGACAATGCGAGTCCTGCACTCGTCCATTCTTCAGAAATCCATTGTCCGGCCATACGTAACGTCACAGCCCCAAGAATTGTAGCTCCACAAAGACCAAGACCTCCCAGTAGTGCCATTCCTCGGTTACCCGTTGCTGCTAGCAAAAGGGAAGATACCGTAATTCCATCCGGCAATCGGTGTAAGATGAGCGCAATCAACAAAGGAAGAGCGAGTCCTGCATCCGTGTCCAATCCTGCAGCAATCGAAAATCCTTCAAAAAAGGCATGCATGAAAAAACCAAGACTTACTCCAATCATGTTATTCGTATAGGGTTTTCCCTGATCATGTCGAATGCTTTCTACTAAAAATAGCAGCATAAAGCCTACCAATACCAGTGGCAGAAATTGATGACCCCCGCCTATCATTGCGTGGGGTAGAAGATCAAGGACGGTTAAAGCCAGTAAAATACCGCCACCTAAGCTGATCATCACGAATAAAGCATGTTCGGACCACGTTTTGCGGAAACAAATCGTCATACTGCCGAGCAAACTAGCAGCACAAACCAGTAACAACAGAATTGATATTGAAGGATGCCACATTATTTTATGCCCTGCCTTCCCCGCCCCCATCGGACAAACTGTTGATCTGATTCATTTTACGCGTGCACCTGGAGAGTTATGTCCTTAAGTTTGTGCCAAAGCTAGACATCCATCCCTATACTTGTCCAAATTCGCCGAAAGATCACTAGTTTTTAGAACCTTTGTCGATTGGCTTTTTCCGGGAAAAATAGGTGCTATAATACCTGTAGAAAATGAAATCGAAATCTGTCCGGTGCATATTCATCCTTTGTCCTGTTGTATAAACTGGTCACAATTGACTAAAATCTGCTTTTGAGGAATTTCGATTGGGGAGTGATCACAATGAAACAAATTATGCATGCTTGGATGGCTTCTAAAGAAGTAGCAGAAAAATTAGATTTACATGTTCGTACCCTGCGTAACTGGCTAGAGTTATTTGTTCCTACAAGCCAACGCCAAAAAAATCCACAAGGACATTATCTAATTAGCACAGATGGATTCACTTTGTTGCAAGAGGCAAAAAAACGCAAAGATTCCGGGAACAGTTCCCTAAAAGAGATTCAACGGGAGATGCTCGAAGAAGGTATCCTACCTGTAGATATCTTAGATAATGAAGTCGCTGCCAACGAGGAAACACAGGTTACTGAATGGACAGCATCACCTAGTCAGCCCCTCACTAACGCGATTCGAGAAGTGGAAATGACCGTGCAAGATACACTTCTTCAATTCCAAAAAGAAATAAGTCAGCTAGCCACTTTGCCACAGTTGCAGGCTTCTATATTAGAAAAAATCGTTGAAATTGAAGACAAGCAAGAAGCGCTTCGTCTGGAAATGCGCCGTGTGACGTTTGAAATGGATCTGATGCATCAACGTTTGACGCGTCGCAAGCAACGCTCCAATCGTTATGAGAGCAGATGGTCACTCAATCCTTTTCGCTGGTTCACTCGCAGTAACAACCATGGTGTAATCTCAGAGTAAGGATAATCTTCTTCGTCCCTCCGGCATGTGCCGGTATTTTTTTTGTCTATGCTCCGCTCTTTCTCTATTTTATAATGATAAAAGATTGTTACTTTTGCAAAAAATTTTCAAAGTTATAGATTGTAGGAGGTACACTACCATGCATGTGCAAATAAAGAATCCTTCCCTCCAAAATCTTGTCCTACGCGATCTTCAATCAGAGGATATTCCACTCATATGGCACTATAACTTCGAGGCTGATGACCAGGAGTTCCATAATTGGAATGGGCCTTATCAACCAGTTATCTATGTCCCATTGGAGGAATATACAAGACGATATCAGGAAGACTTACTTCTAGTAAACACTACAATTCCCCGTAGTCATCTGGTGATTGAAATCAATGGCGAGCTAAAAGGAACCCTAGGCCGTTACTGGGTAGACAGAGCTACTAATTGGTGCGAAATAGGCATTGTGATTTATGATTCGTCCTATTGGTCAGGCGGTTACGGAACCATCGCTTTTCAGTCATGGATTGATTATTTGTTTACCGAAATGGATGTGGTTCGTTTAGGAATCTCTACATGGTCAGGCAATGAACGAATGATGGGTCTCGCACAAAAATGTGGTATGCAAGAGGAAGGGCGAATACGACAAGCAAGAATTGTCCGTGGTGCTTACTACGATTCCATCAAAATGGGAATCTTACGGAGTGAATGGCAGGCAAAAAAATTCTAGACTCTCCTTCTCATCTCAAGGTAATGTAAAAGCCACGGAGCATTATTGCTCACGTGGCTACTTTTTTACGATCCTATATTCATTTCATGATGGGGTTTCGTCTCTTGCATAATCCGGCGAGCTTCCGCCTTTTTAGCCATCCGATTACGTTGCCAGTAACCAGCGCCAATTACTCCCACAATTACAACGCCTTTCAATAGATAGCTTATCCACGGATTGGCGTCAAAGAAAGGTTGTAGATGAGCCTCATGCGTAATCATTTTAGCCGCTGCTAAAGCCAATATTCCTGCGCCTACATAAGGAATCCATGCATAGCGATCCATCGCCTTTAGAATTAGCGTGCTCCCCCACACCATAATCGGGATACTAATCAACAAACCAAGAATAATTAGCACCATGTTACCATGAGCAGTACCAGCAACCGCTACAACGTTATCAATTCCCATCGTTACGTCAGCGATCACAATGGTTCGAATCGCTGCCATTAACGAGTCACCTGCTTTAATCTCTTTTTCATTCCCATCTTCCACTAACAGATTATAAGAAATCCAAACGAGCAACAGACCCCCTACAACAAACAAGAATGGAATTTTTAACAAGTATGCTGCTGCAATAGTTGCAATTACACGTACAATTACGGCCAAGCCTGTTCCCCACATAATCGCTTTTTTCTTTTGCTCCAACGGCAGGTTTCGGCTCGCCATGGCAATGACCACTGCATTGTCTCCCCCAAGCAAAATGTCAATGGCAATGATCATTAGTAACTGAATAATAAATTCTGTCTCAAACATAATATCTTCCCCCCTGCCCTCCCGTGGGTCATCTCACCTTTGAACGACTTTCCTTGATCCCCCTGCTGATTCTTCATACAAATCTTCATGATTGACAACAAAAAAGACCTTTACCTACGTACATATGTACATAGGCAAAGGTCTTGCTAACAACGATTGGTTGCCAACAAAGCCGAGGATTATTCATCCTGTAATGACGACTTTGCTGTAAAAGCTACTCCCCTTTGACTGAGAGTTACGTTCTTTTAAGTTTTATATTGTCATCATACGAGGAACTCCACTTGTTGTCAAGCATCCTTTTCAGTATGATGGATGAGTAAGGAGGAGGAGACAAAAGTGAAGAAACCATTTGTGATTGAAGCCATCATGCTTGCTATATACGGTAATTTACTAGTGCCAAGCGAGCCTGTCGAATACCTCATCCCTTCTTCTACTCTTCGTGAACTGGACGAATTTGTAGGAAATTCTAGTCCCATCATGCATGACCCGGAAGAAGAGAAACGGGTAAGAGAAATTGTTGGAGACATGATCCAATATTTCCAGAATCCTTTTCGACGTAAAATGATGGAAAAATCATTGGTAGCACCATGGTCTACCGTTACTTTTGAACATAGTGATACTGTTCACTTTACCATTGTAAAAGCGGAAGATACCGCCATGTGGGGGGATATATTTGATCCCATTGAAACAGAATTAATTTTAACGTCCATGAAATGGGACATTCCACTAATTACGGACCAAACCGAATGGCAGGATCGTTTGCTGGAATATGTGATTCCGATTCAATTTTATGATATTGAGGACTTTGATTTTGCCGTGGAGCCCAATCTCTACTTATAGAGAAAAAAGAAAGGCTTATCCTTTATACTCAAAGAGATAAGCCTTCAGCGTGTAGACAAGTACCAAGGTACAAACAGGTCTACACGCTTTTTATTGGATATATAAAAGCTAAATGAAAGATAATGAAATCTGTGGTTAACCGCCAACATCATGCAGTGCCGGGAGAAGCACGCGTTCAAAAAATTAGTTTTGGTGGATGCTAGCAAGCACGCTTGGCAACCACATTACCCCTTCTTTTCTGTAAAAAGCCTTACCCTTGGATATCTTTCATGGTGAGAGCTTCCTACTTTATTACAGTCTCTTGTATCGTAGGAAAAAAATCTACTTCAATAGCATACTCTATCATACCTCTTACAAGTTTTTCCGTCGGTCTTGGGCAAACAACGGATGTTTTCTGTAAAAATTCCTGTGTGAGTGCACAATCAGGTATTGAAATAGACATTCCTTCACTAGCTTCTAAGGAAGGTAAGATCAACTCTAATGCTTGTTGTTTCTCCTCAGAAAGATCACCCTGATAAAGAGTTTGGATATACTCTTGCGCATGAATAAGAGAAATCGGATATCCCGCCTTTTGTACATTGCGGATAAAGTCCTCCCAAGTAATTTGGTACGGATTGCAAATATGCAGAGTCTCACCAATCGTTTCTTGTTGACATGCCAGCTGCACAATAGCTTTGCTTCCATAATCAATTGGCGTTACATCCATATAACCAGGCATAGAAGGGGCCACTCGTAAAAGGAAGATTGCTTTAAGTAAGCGATAAAATGCATTTTCATGAATGTTATATTGAAACTTACCCGTCACAGAATGACCAACCAAATTACCTACTCGGTAAATAGTAGCATCCAATCCCTCTTCGATAGCTTTCCTAACACTTTTCTCTGATAGAAACTTACTTTCAACATAGACATTCTCTATCGTTTGACCACGATCAAAATCCGTTTCATAAAACATAAATTCTTCTGGATCGTGAATAGAGTGACCAACCACACTTAACGTGGAGATATAATGAAAACGTGCTTTCATTTTTTTCGATAACTGTAACAACTCATTTGTTGAGTCAAGATTTACCTTATGAAAATATTCACGATCTCCATAATGTCTTACCTCTCCCCCGCAATGTATAACCGAATTAAATTTACCTACAAGACTATCCCATATCAAAGAATCTACTCCTAGATTCTTGCTACCTAAGTCACCTTCTATTGTGAAAACTCTCCCCTTCATCTGAGACAGAATTCCTTTTCCAAAATAGAAAACCATTTTTTCAGCCAGTTTTTTATCAATGGAGGTTTGTTCTGTTTTACGTACGAGACAATAGATAGAGACAGAAGGTATCTGAAGCAATTCCTTCAAAATATACGCTCCTAAGAAACCAGTAGCACCTGTAAGAAATACTCCCTTAGGAATATTCATTGTAATGTTCGTCAAAGGCTTTTCTCTTTTCCTTTGCTGCACACGGTTTACAATAGGTTGGGTAGCTTTCTGGGGGAGCTGCTCTGTAATTTGAGTTTCTTCTTTCTTTTCTTCTAAATATTGTGCAAGCTTTGCTACTGTACGGTATTTGAAAAAATCCTGAATACGAATCATTGGATATTTTGGCTTCAGTTGTACGAGAACAGGCATGATTTTCAAGGAGTGACCACCCAACTCAAAAAAATCATCTTCTAATCCGACTGCCTCCACATCTAAAACCTGTTCCCATATGTTAGCCATCTCTATTTGCAATTCCGTCTCAGGCTTAGTAAAGGTTCTTTCTTTTGTTATCAAATGTGGTGAGTTTTGTATCAAACTTTTCCGATCGACTTTGCCATTTGGTGTTAAAGGAAGCTCGCTAAGGTGTTTGTAATGTCTTGGCAGCATATATTCTGGAAGCATTCCAGATAAGTAGGTATTCAATTCGCTTACTTGGATTTCTTCTTTACTAGTAGTTGTGTAATAAGAGACGAGAACTTTCTCATCTATAGAGTCTACTGCCAAAACAACGGATTGATGTATCAATGGATGTTGTAAAAGAGTTTCCTCTATTTCACCCAATTCTACACGGTAACCCCTTATTTTAATCTGATCATCTCTTCTTCCCACAAATTCAATATTCCCGTCTGGCAACCATCTCGCTAAATCACCTGTTCGATATAATTTGTCTGCATATTCACGAGAGAATGGGTTAGAAATAAATACTTCTTCATTTTTCTGCTCTTGATTCCAATACCCTGGGGAAAGTCCGACGCTCTCAATGTAAATCTCACCAATCGCACCAATTGGGCACAGATTCTTTTGAGAATGTAGGATATAAATCTTCGTATTAGCCAGAGGTTTTCCAATCGGGACATTCTTTTGTTCAGGATGAATCAGGTTAATTGGATAAAAAGTTGCAGAGACAGTAGCTTCCGTAGGACCGTACTCATTTACAATCAACGTATGCTGACCAAATCTATTTTGCCATGCTCGAACAGATTCGGCAGGTAATGCTTCCCCCCCGACCATCATCATGCGCAACGTTTTGATCATTTCCGCTTCTATATTATTCATGGAAGCAATCAGATTATGAAAAAATACGACCGGCAAATCGGTGATTGTGGCCTTCACTTTTTGAACTGCTTGAGCATATGCACTTACTGAGTACCTCTCTTCTTCGGATAAAATGTGTAATCTAGCTCCATGTAACAAAGCCGAAAAAATTTCAGATACAGAGGTGTCAAAGCTAAAAGAAGCAAACTGTACAAAATTATCCTCATGACTCACCTGAAACTGATCTTTCCTCCACTGAATCAGGTTAAGAACCCCCCGATGACGCAGTAATGTGCCCTTTGGTTTTCCTGTCGAGCCAGATGTATAAATGACATAAGCTATATCCTCTGGGGTGCTTACAATATCCACATTATTTGTTTGCGAATGCTTATATACATCATCCATCAGAATGAGGACACCTGTATAAAGAGATAAACCCGTCTTTTGAGAATCTCTCGTAATCATGTATGACGTTTTACTATCTTCTAAGATATATTGAATTCGATCCTTTGGATAACTCGTATCAATCGGAACATAGGCTCCTCCTGCTTTTAAGATACCTAGCATAGCAATGATGCTCTCTATGCTTCTATCTAATAATATGGCCACTTTATCATTAGATCTCATTCCTTTGAGACGCAGATAATGAGCAACCTGATTGGAAGCCTGATTTACTTCTTCATAAGTAAGAGAATGCTCACCCATCGATATAGCTTCTTTACTAGGGTACTTGCTTGCTTGTTCATAAAACCGTTCTTGAATAGTTTGGTTGGTAGGAAACATTGCTTTTGTATGATTTACTTCTTGATACAAGTGTTTCTCTTCGTCTGTCAATAAATCTAGTGCATGTGGTGCCAACGATCGCTGGTCTATGAAAGCTTCTAAAATTTTTTCTAAGCTACTAGCAAATCGAGAGACAGTATCTTGTGTAAATAAATCTCTGTTGTATTCAAACGTAACATGTAATTGTTGCTTTTTCTCATTCACAGACAAGGAAAGATCAAATTTACTTGTATTTATATCGCAAGGAAGCACTTCTAATTGATAGTCACCCTGCTGTAGGTTCAGATTATTTTCATAGCTAAACATTGTTGAAAAAATAGGTGTTTGATTTTCAGTTCTGTCTGGGTTTATAAGCTCTATTAACTTATCAAAAGGATATGCTTGATGATTATAGGCTGTTAAGCAAGTCTCTTTTACCTTTTGTATAAGCTGTTGCAAGGTTTCCATACATTGAAGATCCATCCGAATAGCCAATGTATTTACAAAGAAACCTTGAATATGCTCCAAAGATTCATGTATTCGCCCAGCGATAGGTGTTCCTACAATAATATCTTCTTGTCCAGAAAAATGGTTTAGAAGTTTGAAATAAGCAGCTAATAATAGCATATTCATCGAAACATTTTCATCTCTACTTACTTCTTTTAACTGCTGCGTCAGCTTTTTGGTAAGGGGATAACATATGGTGTCCCCTTCAAAAGTCTGTTCTTTAGGTCGAGTGAAATCCATAGGTAGCTGTAGAACAGGCAAAGGCCCTTTTAGCTGTTCTAGCCAATATGCTTTTTCTACTTCCCAGTAACCCTTTTGGAGCTGTTTTTCTTGCCATTCTGCATAATCAATATAACGGTGATGAATAGGCTGTAGCATGGGAGTAATATCTTGTTCACGTGCATTATAAACCTCCATACATTCTTGAAGGAGTTGTTGTATACTCCATTCATCCGTGATGAGATGATGAAAGTTTAAATAGAGATAGCTTACCTCATCAGTAAGGGAATATAACGCAGTCCGAAACAAAGGTCCATTGACCAAATCAAAAGGCTCTTTTACATCATTTCTTACCTCTTCTTCAATCAAGGCTATCTGCTTTTCTTCGCGTAAATGGGATAAATCCTTATAAAAAAATGATAGCTCGCTTGTGTTGCGAATGATCTGTCTAGGTTCTCCTTGTAATTCTACAAATATGGTACGCAAAATTTCATGTCGTTCCATCAATATTTCAAAAGCTTGTCTAAATAAATCGGGATCAAGACTTGGTCTGACTTTCACCTGTAGCGGAACATGGTAAACACTATGGCCAGAATTCCATTTATCTAAAAACCATAACCGTTTCTGAGCATTCGATAATGTATAATGCTCTTGTTCGGTAACGTGCGGCAGTAAATCTTTATCACTGTTTGATTGATGGGTAGACTCTGTATCTGCTTGCTTGTCGATGAATGCTGCCAAACGTTCAACCGTGCGATACTGGAACATATCCTTTAGCTCAATTTTAGCATTCAGTTGCTTATGTACTTGATTGATTACTTTAATGCCTATTAATGAATGGCCTCCTAGTGCAAAAAAATCATCATCAATACTTATTTTTGTTTCTTCCATTTGGAGCACCTTTGCCCAGATTGTTACTACATCTCTCTCAGTAGACGTACTAGGTGAAATACATGTCTTGTTCTCCATTGTTAAAAGAGATTTGGCTTGTTGAGCTAACGCTTTACGATCTACTTTTCCACTAGGTGAGAGAGGCATTGATAACAGAGAATAAAAATGATCTGGTACCATATAAACCGGTAGCTTTTGATTCAGGTAGTTTACTAATTCCTTCGTTGGTATGTCCTCAGTAGAATCAGCAGATATATAAAAGGCTACTATTCTCGTACGATCACTATCGTCTTTATGGACAACAACGACAGAATCCTTTACTTTGGGGTGTTGCAGTAGAATGGTTTCAATTTCATCTAGCTCCATTCGATAGCCTCTAATTTTTACCTGATGATCCACACGTCCAATAAATTCCAAATTACCATCTTGTAAAATTCGCCCAACATCCCCTGTACGATAAAATCTTTTCTCTGATTGATTAGGAAGAGCAAGTGAAATAAAAGATTTCTCTGTCTGTTGCACTTGATTTAAATAACCCTTTGCTAATCCTACTCCCCCAATTATCAATTCTCCCGGAACGTTTATAGGGCACAGCATACCATGTTTATTCAAGACAAATATTTCACTGTTTGCTAGAGGCTTTCCTATTGGAATGTGCTGTTTCGTTTCTGGTACCATTTCAGTGATATCATAGATGGTTTTACATACAGTAGCTTCTGTAGGCCCGTACGCATTAGCAATCGGAATTTTCGTCCCCATTTTGCGTTGCCACATACGTACTGGTTCTGGAGACAATGTTTCACCACCTACAAAAATTACTTTTAGTGATTGTAACTGACGTAAAGTCTCCTGAGGCAATTGTGTTAGTTGTTTAAAATAAATAACAGGAAGAAGGCAGTAATTCGCTTTGTTGTTTTTTACGGTAAGGACAAAATTTTCTGGTGATGTTCGATCTAGGTCTGAAAGCAGATAAAGCCTTCCCCCACACAATAAGCTAGAGAAAATTTCCCACACGGAGGCATCAAAAATGAAGGAAGCAAATTGTAAAAATACATCTTTTTCCGTAAATCTGTACTTGTCTTTTAAAGAATAAACTAAGTTTACAACCCCAGTGTGGGACAATAATACTCCTTTTGGATTACCTGTTGATCCTGAGGTATAGATCACGTAAGCAAGATCTTCAGCAGTATGAGACGATTCGACTGAATAAAGAGGGAGATGCTGAGGAAACTCTTCCCAAAATAAACAGCCTCCAAAATCAGCAGGAAGTTTATCCTCCCATTTTTTCCTTGTGATCAGATGATTTGCTCCACTATCCTTGACCATATATTGAATGCGTTCAGCAGGAAAATCTGGGTCAATAGGGACGTAAGCTCCACCTGCTTTTAAGATTCCTATCATGGCGACAATGGTATCAATATGACGATCCATCATTAATGCAACCAGTTCATTTTTGCTGAGGTTATGTTGAAGCAGATAATGTGCTACTTGATTTGTACGACTCTCCAATTGCTTATATGTAATAGCTTCCTCTCCCATTGTGATCGCGAGGCGTTCTGGATATTGAGCAGCTTGTTCATCTAGAAGCTGATCCAACGTCTTGGCCGCCGGATAATCCAGATTATTATGATTTATCTTTTTATAGATCTCGTAATCCTGTTCAATAAGTAATGGCAATGTATGTAGAGATGCTTCAGCGTTTTGAATCAATGTTTCTAGCGTATGAATGTAGCGATGTAGAAGGTCCTTGATCGTTTCAAAGGCATATAAATCCGTATTAAAGTCTATTTCTATCGTATATTCCCTCTCTTGGCTACGTACTACTCTCCATACGACATCAAAAAGAGTCGTACGTTTAAATTGGTAGGTTACTTCTGCCTCAAGTCCCTCAAGTTCAATTGTAGGAAGACCTACCATGTTGAATACAGTAGAGATTAGAGGTCTATCTCCCTTACTGGTGGAATTAGTATTTTCCATCAGATATTCACTTCGATAATTTTGGTGTTGCAATGCCTCTCTAACACTTATATCTACCTGTTGAAGTAATTGATTGCATGTTTTGATGTTAGTAAAAGAGAGACGTATAGGAAGAGTATTAATAAAGTAACCAAAAATCTCTTCAAATCCTTTTCGAGGTCTTGTATTTGCAGGCATACCTACCACGATATCTTCTTCCGTTGTCATTTGATGAAATAGGATAAAATAGGCCGTTAACATAACACGATATACACTTACCTGATTATCTTCAGAGAATTTCTCAACCCTTTTCATCAAGGTAGCGTCTATTATGCTACTTAGGTAATCTCCTTGATAGGACAGGTTGTTAGCGGGAACACTATCGTAAGGGAAATTCACGTAAGGAAGAGAGCCTTCCATCTTATTTTTCCAGTATATGTTAGATTCCTGATAGGATAATGCTCCTATGTTACTCGCTTGTTGAATCTTAGTAACTACGTTATCTTCATTTTCCTTGTCAGAATCAATTTCTTCATTCCTTTTTAAAGATGTATAAAAAGTAGATAATTCTCGCAAAAAGATACCAGAGCTCCAGCCATCATAAATAATATGATGAAAAACAATATAAAACAGATATTCTTGGTTACTTTTTTTGATTAAATAAGGGCGAAATAATGGTCCTTCTTTTAACTCAAACGGTTCAATTCGTAAAAGCTCTAATGAGTCCTGTATAATACTTTCCTTTTCTAACAAAGGGATAGATGTAAAATCATACGGAGTTATTGGGACTTCTACTTGAGGTAAAATAATTTTTTGCGGATTCTCTTCATCTCGACAAACAAAAATCATTCGCAGAGCTGGATGACGTTGAACAATTCTATCTAATGCTTTTTGCAATACGAAAAGAGATACTTCCCCTTTCATTTTAATACCAAGAGGTTCATTGCATAGCGCTGGATTCATTTGATGTGCTACCCAAAGAGATTTTTCTACGCTTGTCAGCTCAATAGCTTGTTCATAGGTTGACTTTTTTTCCCGTTTTTCTTGCACCAGACTCGTTTTTGTAGACATTCTAATAGTCCCTCCTAAATCAATTAAACGATTCACTCATGATTGTTTGTTCGGGGTTTTCATAATCTGTGTTTTCAAACAAACTACATGCTAGATTTTCTCTAGTAACATACCTCCCCTCTTTTAAGTCAGAATAAAAATAACACTTTTAACTTTTTAATAACCTTACAAATTAATTATACATATTTTGTAAAAGAAAAAAATGGTATTCAATTATTTTTTATTAACTTTTATTTACATAATAAAAAGTCCGTTACAGATAAGTAAGAATAAAGGCTATACGATAGGAAAACGTAATTGTTATGTACGATGATTTCGTTAGATTCCGATTTAAGTATGGTCACGCTATGACATGAAATAATCTAACAATAACGAAGAAATAATGGGATGAATCAGGTACAAAAAGATCACTTATCATTGGGTGGTCCTTTTTGTTTTTAGTTCAGTAGTACTTTATTGAAAGCAAGGAAAAGCTTTCGACTCCCGCATGTATAATATTCATTCATTTCCTTTCACTATTGTTTACAATAATATCAATTACAATATGATATTGGAAATTATGGTTTTCCTTATATTTCCACAATCCAAAAAGGAAATATTAATGTTTGAAATTGATCAGGCAATAGCAAAAATGTGGACGGAACCTAGTCAACTTTCGGATGATTTAATTAACTAAACCTAACGATTCCTCTTTCCAGTTGAGATGATATAATAAAGAGAGACGTACATAGCAAACGTACTTGGAAAAGAAAAATAGAGAGGGGGAAGCCTCATGGAATCAAGTCAAAACCAATTGGGCCTCAACCAGTCGCAGAACGAAGCCGAGGCCCTTTCTTATATTTTGTTTACCATGGGTAGTGAGACGTTCGGTTTTCCATTGGAGAATGTCTTGGAGATTGTTAAGCCTATGCCTATCACGAAGGTTCCTAAATCACCTGAATATGTAGAGGGTGTCATTAATCTACGTGGGAGTATTCTGGCCATCTTGCAAATACGTAAAATGTTTGGGCTACCGTCCATTCAACTTACCGAAGAAAGCCGGTTTATCGTGCTCAAGATAGACGGGTTTGAAGCAGGGATCGTTGTGGATGGTGTATCGGAAGTAGCCAAAATTTCGCCTTCTTCCATTAAAACAGCTCCACCTGTTGTTGCAGGATTAGATGGGTCCAATTTAGCAGGCATTGCTCAAGAAGGAGATCGTCTGCTTCTTCTACTTGATCTTCATACTATTTTTGCCCCATGGCTTCAACCTGTTAAATAAGTAAGCTTAATCGGTTATTGGTGGCTCTGTTTCTCATTTTTACACATCACAATGAGCCACCGTAATTGTTGAGTGATTGCAATTGTTGCAAAGATAATTCTTTATATAAAGCATGGCTTTCCAATTAGTACAAAATGAACACAACAAAGACCTTGCCCTCATCATTTCTTGGCAAAGCCTTTGTTTACTGCCTTTTTTTGATTGGTGAAGCATGCTTATTGGCCCATATCCTTCTTAGGAAAACAGGAAAACTATGCAAGGCCACTATCTCTGCCACCACTTGCTAAATACGAATAATTAACCCACATCATTTCTTCAATACCTAAGATCTCCTTAAACAAATCCACTGAATCATACAGTAGACTATTACCTGTTTCATAATCGACTTCCACTAGAATGTTCGTGTCAAACAAGGAATGGAGTTGCTGAATCTGCTTGGGAGACAAGAAGGAACGAAACAACTGTGGTTTACAGCGAGATAATCCCTTCTGCACTTCCTGGCGATACATTTGTGTAGTAAAAATTGTATCAATTAGTTCATCGTATTCTCTGCGTAACTCTTCTTCCTTCATATAATCATCTGGGTCTATTACACGTGGATATCTCCGCTTCATTTCAGTCTCAGCTAATTCCATATCTAGAATGTAGCTAATCGTAGCAGACGATACCTCGTAGCCGCCTTCAAATAGACGGAAGCCCCAACCGCTGTCCTCCGCATCATGGAACCATAACAAGGCCACTCCACGTTTGGATAAATCCAATAAATATTGAAGAGTTTCCGCTGTCTGCACCCACTCATCTTCTAGAAAAAACGCATTCCATTCATCGTTTAACCGCTTATGAAAATAAGGTTGTTTCGAGTCAGGTAGTTCTTTAATCAGTTTGTTCTCGTAACGTCTTGGATACAATACCCCGGTAGTAAACTCACTCATTTTGAATTTCCACCGCTTTCTCAGCATCTGACATCTCGTAATGTTTGATCGCTTTCATTCGCGATCTCCTGTTTTTACTAAGTTTATTCAGATGGTGAGTAATTTTGAACGGCAAAACGGTGTTTTTTTCTATAAGTTCGTTGTTTCGCCTAATAAACTGGTAAATAGCGGAGTATGAATAGCTCCTTCTGGCAGTAATTCAGACTGAAATAGGGTAATTTCCTCTACCATCCAGCTAGGTTTGGGATGGGGTAAAAAACGTTGCGACCAATCTGCTAATGGGAGGGAACGTTCGTCATGCAAAAACGGTTTGCGGGCTATGGTTACATGAGGTTCATACGGTCGTTTGTCAAACTGTATGTTTTGATGACGATCCAATCGTTTACCTAAAAGGAGATGCATCTGTTGCAACGACTCTACATTCCCTTGCATGCCCAGCCACAATACTCGTGGCTTTCCACCTTGAGGAAACGAGCCAAAATGATCAATAGCTAGAGAAAAAGGACGAATAATGGAACTGACAATCTGAATATCTTTCTGTAGCTCTGGAATTCTCTGTTCATCGACATCACCTAGAAAATGAAGGGTCAAATGTAAGTTATGTAAAGGTTGCCAGCGTTGGGCATTAAGCTCCTGTTTCACTTGTCGTTGGGCATCTTCAATATAAGAAACCACCTTGGTTGGGACATGCAAGGCTATAAATAGGCGTCTTAGCATAAGATAATCTTTCCTTTCTCATTCGTATCCGTAAAAAAGAGGACTCTCTCATAGAGCGCCCTTTTTTCCAGCCACATTTAGGCAGCTGTATTTCGTCCCGTTATCATACCCAATACATAGCGAATATATGCAGCTACAGTATCATGTTGCGGTTGATACTGAAAATGAACCGACAGATCCATTTGCTTCGTTTGTTCAGTTGAAGCCACATTCCAGTGAACTTCCGCTTCGTAAGAAAAATATTCATCGATTCGCTGTTTGGTGGTTTCCGCATCCCTCAGCGAGTTGTAAGAAAATGAAAATCGCATCATCATAGGAATATCTTGTTCTTTGTCAGGACCGAAACCGTATCTCCCCGGCTTACTTTTCAGCGTAATGACTCCTGCCAAATCCCAAAGAGTGAAATCCGCACAAAAGGTGTTTGCAAACGACTCTCCTTGTATTGAAAGCCGTACCCCTCCTTCCGTACGAAGAGATAATGATTGGGCAATCTGCTCTACTTCTTTTTGCAGACCTTGAAAGGATTGAGAAATAAGTGCGATACTGCCATGCTGGGAAGAATTCACTACCTACACCTCCATCACTTTTTTATGAATTAGCCGAGAACACTCGTGATTTTAATCATGAGATGAATCGGCTTCGGACAAAGCGTGTCTTCTGACACGTTAATTGTCCGACTACTTCTTTGAATAACTAACAAGAACAGGTATACTAATCTTGTACAGATTGCTCATTGAAAACTGAATGTATGGGGTTGCCATAAGGAATGCTTTGTGGCGTAAAACATTCAAGCACCTTCGTCCTCTCTGACCGAAAAGCGAAAACCAAGCAGTAGGTCAGAGAGAAGAGTCCAACGTACACTTTTTTTCAATAACCGTAGGGACTACGGGGATAGCCTGCTAATTCTCACTTCGTTGGATGTGATAGCGCAGGAATCTCGTGGCTTTAGCCATGAGAGGTTCAAATCTCTCTTTACTTTTTCGCAATTAGGCTTGTCTAATCCTTTGTTGAAACATGTCTAGTTTTCTGTATGTTTAGACAAATGGATTTGCGCTTATTTGATCAATACGAGAAAAAAGTCGAGCCAGCTTTGTTTGCACCTCATCATTTAATTCCAAGTGATAACAACAACCCGCTTCTCGTTGAAAAATCGGAAATGCACCTTCTACTAGCGGTGATATTTCCCGAATGTTTCGAAAAGCAGGAAACCGATGAAACACTGTCCTAAATGGATCATCTTGCTGAGTCGGGTACAGATTACGTAAGGAAGGGCTAGTATAAATGGAGAACGTTTGCTCATCGCCATAGACCCAGATTAGAAAATCCGCTTCCCGAATATGACTTATTGGATGTTTATTCAGCATGTGTAATGCTTGATGCAAGCTCTCCATCAAGACATGCTCTGCCTTATCCTGATTCTGTTCCATATGGATTCTGTACAGAAAATCATACGCTTCTCCTTCTTGTAACAATAGTTCATCTAGCAGTTCCATTGCTGGCCTGGAGGCAATCTCTTCTGATAACGTAATGGACATTCGGGTACGCTCATCTAGTTCCTGAAGCATCTGGTAAACACCTGATCTTTCATTAGATGAAAGCGTAAGAATTTCTGTGAAGATGTGAACC
This sequence comes from Brevibacillus laterosporus, assembly GCA_007833815.1. Classification (NCBI taxonomy): domain Bacteria; kingdom Bacillati; phylum Bacillota; class Bacilli; order Caryophanales; family Paenibacillaceae; genus Brevibacillus; species Brevibacillus laterosporus. The sequence goes on from CP033464.1 coordinate 5,415,919, forward strand.
AGCATGCCCTGTTCCCTTGCTAAAAAAAACAGCTCCAGATTGGGCTGCTCTAACAATGCATGAAGCCAGGTGCGTTCAACAGTTACATGAGGGGTAAATGAAAGCGGAAATCCGAGTGGGGCAATCGCATCAGATTTTGTCCAGACGATAAGTAGTAATTTCTCCTCATACGTACGAAACTCAACCGTACTAACTCCCTCTACCGCTTGACTAAAAGCATCAATATCCTCAAATACCAAGTAAATTTCAGAAACACCTTGTTCATTTATTCGTCCAAAACAGGGGTATCCTTCCTCGTTCACGATTTGGTACAAGGAGACATAAGTCTCTATAGACAGAACCTCCCCTGACGTATGAACATCAGGAGATGGTCCAGAGAAAGAAAGTAAGGGCTGCATCTGCATTTCTGCCATTTGTTACTCTCCCCTTGGTTTATTTTTTAGAAGTGGCCACTCTTTCATTTGCTCCAGTAATTTTCGGTCAGTGGAATCGATATGAACAGGCGTAACAGTCATATATCCACTTTTTAACAAACGAAAATCTTCTTGCTCGCCTTGCGTATCCCACTGGTCAGGATATTCTCTTCCCAAAAAATAACCTGTTTCCGCTGGGCTGTACACATCGTTATAAAAGTCAAACGCTAGAACAGCTGGAGTAATCCCTTTTACTTGGTTCTCAGGCAAATCGGGGACATTCACATTCCAAAACACTTTCTCTGGCATTTGTTTCTGTTTGGTTTGTTCCATAAATTGTTGGAGCAATGGCCCAATAATGCTGCCTACTTCTCCAAAACTTGCCTGATTATGATAATTATCATAGGATAAGGCAACAGCTGGGATACCTAAAATAACAGCTTCACGAGCCGCACTACATGTCCCTGAGTAGTAAACATCTTTTCCTAGATTAGCACCTACGTTTATTCCTGATAACACGAGATCAGGACGCTCTTGATCTTTAAATAGCAGATAATATGCTGCCTTTACACAGTCAGCAGGATTTCCATTTACGCTCCAGGCCTTTACTGGTAAGCCATAAAAATCATGCGGTGTAGGCGCCAGTGCTTCACGAAACGTAACACCGTGACCCACTCCGCTTCTCTCTTCACTTGGAGCAACCACATAAATTTCAAGGTCCTGTAAAGGAAGAAGGGCTTCCGCAAGGGTTCGTATACCTAATGCTTCAATGCCATCGTCATTTGTAAGCAGAATACGCATAATACCAATCTCCTTTAACAATCTGATCTTGTTATTGTAACAAATCGGATGGAAAGTTTCACCTCTCGCCCTACTCATCATTCATAACATTCCTATCAAATAAAAATACCGAGGAATCAAGCACACTCCTATGATACCTTGCTTTTTTAGGAGTTATGCCGTTTTCCTCGGTTATCTACTTGAATACCACGCTCAATTATTTACTATCGAACACTTGCAACTATGGCAAGAGCTGGGCCATTAGGGTAGGCCGGATCGTCAAAGCTTGCTTCTATATGGAAGCCGACATGATGCAAGCCTGCAAGCAAATCCTGCCTACTCAACCAATTGCTAAAGGGTAGGGTGCCCCCGATAAACAGACTGCTATCGAGTGCTTGCAAATAGTTATGTTATACAGCGTATGTGCAAAGCCATACTCTGAAGCTGATTGCCTTCCGCTAAATCGCAAACCGTAATCAACGGTGTGCTGTAAGATGTTCTCATCAAAATAATGCGTCCATAAATACATTTTCTTGCATCGCTCTTTTAATAATCCCAGCACCATGATTAGATTGACCATATGGTATAAAACACCAGACGCGAAACAAACATCAAATGTTTGATCTGTCTGTTTTAAAAATTCTACAAAATCCCCGCAAAGATAGCGTACACGTTTCAGATCGTTACTTCTTTTGTTACCAAACAACGCAAAAAGCATTTGGTATTCGCTTCAATCCCGAGAATGCTGGCGGCATCCCCCTTTTTTTCTAACAAATAACTATGTCCCTTCATTTACATATCATCGTTTTTTAAAAAGAGAAAGAAGGCTGAATTTTCTTTGACGGTTATGAGTATTTTTATTTGCTGAGGTATTTTCATGATTTTTCTTCACATGATTTTTTACATTGTTTCTTTCATGTTTTTTTCCATGAGCTTCTTCTTCACGTTTATTTGTAGGATTATTTGTACGATTGTTTGTACGATTATTCACACGTTTATTTACGCGATCCTCTGCACGACTACGTTGTTCTGCTAGACGTAAGGCATATAATCCTGAAATATGAGCAGCCGCCATAGAGGTACCGTCCAACGTGCGATATTCTTTATTTAACCAAGTCGATTTAATGGCAACACCAGGAGCAACCGTGTTCAATCCTCTGCCTCTCGCACTAAATTCAGCCAATTTTGCCTGTTGATTGATGGCTCCTACCGCAACTACTTCACGATAGGCAGCTGGAAATTCCAATGCTCCACCGTTATTACCTGCGGAGGCTACGAGCATGATTCCATTCTTGGAGGCTACTCGCAGAGCTTGGTGGAAAGCAGGATGATCCTCCCCCGTACCGAAGCTCATGTTAATAATATCTACCTTCTGCTCAATAGCCCAGTTAATTCCAGCAATGATGTCGCTGATATTGGCTGTTCCATCCACTCCAAATGCTTGCACATCATAGAGATCGACCTGTGGTGCAATACCTACAATCCCACGATTATTGGCCACAGCAGCAATGGTCCCTGCTACATGAGTCCCATGACCTCCAATCGTTTTAGACTGGCCTGCTCCTTTTATCACTGAAACTCTCCCTTTTACCTGTCCCTTTAAATCTGGGTGAGAATGGGAAATGCCAGTATCAATCACGGCAACTTTTATTCCCTTACCTTGTGTTACATTCCATATGGCAGGTGCACCTATATGCTCCACCCCCCATGGAATTTCATCCTGGCTGTGTAAACGCACCTGTACTTCATTTGATACCGTATATCCTTCCTGACCAATTAATTTGGTCAGCTTTTCAAATTCATCCTGCGCTACTAATAAACAACCTACCGATGCACAATGCCTAACTGAGGCCATGATGGCTTGATTCTCTGCCAGCTTTTTTGTACATATGTTATAGCCAAGAGTTTTGGGAAATGAAATAATTTTATACACAAAAGCCCCTCCACGAAAATCATGTCTATTTGATATCCTATGCAGGGACTCATTAAGTGGCTTACGTTTCCACTTTTTCTTTTATGAGTTTCTTCACAAAGACACGTGTAATTCGTAAATGATTCACTTCCCCAACTTCAAATTCATACTCTCCTTGTTCGACTTTCATGCCTATAGTTGGAGGATGAGTAATCTTCGTATAAATCCAGCCAGCTATTGTATCTACTTCTGTGGTGTCTAACTGTATATGAAGATAGTCATTTACTTCCTCAAGCAACATACGACCATCAAAGGAAACGATGCTCTCCTCTTTTTGCTTAAATTGCTCGATCTCAGGGCGCTCATCATCAAATTCGTCCTGAATGTCTCCTACAATCTCTTCCACGATGTCCTCAAGCGTGAGTAACCCAGCTGTACCACCATATTCGTCAATTAGAATGGCTACTTGACTCCGTTGTTTTTGCAGCATGGTCAACAATTGACTGATAGAGATGGACTCTGGTACAGATAAAGCAGGACGTAATAAATCCGTCAAATGACGTTCCTTCTCTGTTTCTTTTAACGCATAGGTTAAAATGTCTTTGATATGCAAAATTCCCACCACATGATCCTTATCGCCATTTACCACCGGATAACGAGTAAATCTGCCCGTACTAACAATATCCAAATTATCCTCAAAGCTATCTCTAATATCTAGCACAACCATATCTGTTCTAGGTACCATGATTTCTCGAGCTGTCGTTTCCGAGAATTCAAAGATATTATCTACTAGCATCAATTCGGTGTTATCAATTAATCCGCTTTTGTGGCTTTCATTGACCAAAATACGAATCTCTTCTTCTGTGTGAGCCGCTTCGTGCTCAGATACCGGTTCAATACCAAACAGGCGCAAAATTTTAGAGGCAGCCCCATTTAACAGCTTAATAAAGGGAAACATCGCTTTATAAAAAACTTGCATCGGACGTGCCACAAATAGAGAAACCTGCTCAGGACGCTGTATAGCTAACGACTTGGGCGCCAACTCCCCCAGCACGATATGTAAAAACGTAATAATCAAAAATCCAATAATAACGGAGATTGAACTCATCCATGGTTCTGTTATTCCTACATATGTAAAAACGGGATGCAATAGATGCGCTATCGCTGGCTCTCCAATCCATCCTAACCCTAGAGAAGCGAGCGTAATCCCTAATTGGGTTGCAGATAAATAAGCATCCAGTTGATGTAACAATTTATCAACTAATCTAGCCTTCACATTACCTTCTGCTACAAGCTGGGTAATTCGAGATTCACGTATCTTTACCAGAGCGAATTCCGTTGCTACAAAAAACCCGTTTAGAAAAACAAGAAACAGAACAAACAATAAATTGATGCTTGTCCCAAAAATATTACTCGAATCCAACGCCCTTTCCTCCTATCTCTATAAAGGTACTTGTATTGTAACCTGAGCCCCTGATTTTGAACCAAAATGAAGCTCCTCCCCTGCTTTTCCCTTTCGTCCCGAAATATGGTACCATTGGCTTTATTGATACCGCTATGAGGTGAAGAACGTGTCTTTTCAACCCCATTTACCGCTAATTGTGCAAAGTGATCGGAGTATTTTAGTAGAAGTCGAGAATCCCCTATTTGATGAAGCAAGACAAGCGATTAGTGGCTTTGCTGAGCTGATTAAAAGCCCAGAATATATACACACCTATCGTCTTACACCGCTCTCATTATGGAATGCCGCAGCAAGTCAGCTACAAGCAGAACAGATTTTGGATGCCCTAAGCCGGTACAGTAAATACGGTCTGCCTCCTTCTGTGGCGGATGAGATCAAAAGAGCGTTTGCTAGATATGGATTAATTCAAATGCATACATACGAGGATGGCATCGCCCTGACAAGTGTTGACCCCCTGATCTTAGCTGAAGTCATGGGTTATCAGTCCTTACAACCTTATATAGAAGAAAAACGGTCGGACAGCTTGTATATATTGAAGCCTTATTCTCGTGGACTGGTAAAACAGGCTCTCATCAAGCTTGGCTATCCTGTGCAGGATATAGCCGGCTATCAGGAAGGCGAACCATGTCCGATGAAGCTTATGTCTCACGGTAGTACTGGTGCGCCTTTTGCTTTGCGAGATTATCAGCTTGATGCTGTAGAAGCCTTTTATGCTAATGGTACTGCATATGGTGGCAGTGGCGTCTTGTGCTTGCCTTGTGGAGCTGGAAAAACCATTATTGGAATGGGAACCATGGCACGTTTTGAGACAGCCACACTTATCTTAACCACAAGCACGACCTCTGTCCGGCAATGGATCAACGAAGTAATAACAAAAACCACCCTGACCACTGACATGGTGGGCGAATATACTGGTGAACAAAAAGAGGTACGCCCTGTTACAGTTACCACCTATCAGATGGTGACATCTAGACGGCGAGGTGGGGAAGAGTTTCCTCATATGAACTTGTTTACGGATCATAATTGGGGGTTAATCATTTACGACGAAGTACACATGCTCCCTGCACCCATCTTCAAAATGACTTCGAGCATTCAAGCCAAACGCCGATTAGGTCTGACCGCTACCTTAGTACGTGAAGATGGAAAAGAAGATGAGGTCTTCTCACTAATTGGACCTAAAAAATACGAAATGCCGTGGAAAGCTTTAGAAGCACAAGGCTGGATCGCAACAGCCCTCTGTAAAGAAATCAGACTACCACTCCCCTCTATCTATCGAGAAGCCTACGCTTTTTCTAGCACACGTGAAAAATATCGATTAGCAGCGGAGAACCCATATAAGGTGGACTGGGTACAAAAACTACTGGAGCAACATAAAGATGATCAAATCCTAATTATTGGTCAGTACATCAAACAATTGGAGCAGGTAGCAAGTACACTAGGATTACCGCTGATCACGGGTAAAACACCTGAAGAAGACCGTGGTCGCTATTATGACATGTTTAAACGTGGGGAGATCAAACAGCTAGTGATATCTAAGGTAGCCAATTTTGCAGTAGATTTGCCAGATGCTAATGTTGCTATTCAAATCTCCGGCACATTTGGCTCTAGACAAGAAGAAGCTCAACGATTGGGCCGTGTTTTGCGTCCTAAGGCAACCAACCAAGCCTATTTTTATACACTGGTGTCACGGGATACCCGCGAGCAGGAGTTTTCCAGTAAGCGCCAAATGTTTCTATTAGAACAAGGTTATCACTATCAGGTTATAGATGCCGAGGTAGATACATCAAGCTTTGAAGCTTAGCAAACGTAAAGAATGAGCTACGTACCAAGCTTTCCTAGTTTTTGTATCGTTTTTTTTTCTAAAAAAATGATAGAATGGGGAAGAAACTTTACAAGCACCAGCTTTTTTACAACGTCTTATCCATGCTTATACGTTATGTAAGAGGACTGGAAATATTTGTGGAATAAAAACAAAAAAACCAACTGAAACGTTTGAAAACAACGTATCGTCAGATGAAGTGAAGGGAGGCAATACTTCGATGCAAACCGACAGTGAAGTTGTACAACAGGTTTTGCAAGGGGACGTCGAAGCTTTTCGTGACATTATTCAAAAATACCAACATATGATCTATATCTTCATATATAAGATGGTAAACAACAAGTCAGACGCTGAAGATCTGACCCAAGAGGTATTTATCAAAGCCTACGAAAAGCTGAACACCTATCGAGGTGAAAGTCAACTAACTACATGGCTCCATACTTTAGCGAGGAATCGTACCATCGACTTTCTCCGGCGCCGGAAGTTCCATGATACGGATGAACAATTGGCTTTCGTCCCTTCAGGAGTACAGAATGAACAACCACAGGAATCGCTTCTGCGAAAAGAACAACAGAAGACCATCGCCGAAGCTTTCGAGCTGCTATCTGACTCCTATAAAGAAGTTATTGTGCTTCGTTGTACGCACGAATATCCCTTTGATAAAATAGCTTCCCTTCTCGGGGTAGCAGAGTCTACAGCACGGGTTCGATATTTACGAGCAAGGCAAGAATTTGCCAAAGTGTTAACGAAGATGGAAGGAGGACTCGTACATGAATTGCCAAGAATTTAAGGCAAAATGGACTAACACTGTTGACGACGACACCGCTCTTTCCCATTTAGAATTCTGTGATGAATGCTTGGCTTGGCTAGAAAATGAGTGGTCATCTAACGAAGAAAATTTATTCCTAAAAGAGATTCCACACCCTTCCGTTGACTTGGAAAATAGCATTATGAATAAGATATATGCCGCTCCACAGCATCAAGGAGGATTTAGTCAATCTGAAAAAACGGAGCGAGGAATCATTCCACTTGCAGTAACTGATCAAACAAAAGGAAGTAGCAACACCAAAGCCAAACGCTTTAAATTCTTATCCTATCCGGTCTTGGGCGCAGCTAGCGTTCTATTGGTCATGGGACTTGTCGGCGTCCAAGCTTTAAATGGAGGATTTACAGGTGGAGTTGATCATCCTCCACAGGTAGCTTATGCACCGGTTCCAGAGGAGCCAACCTCCTATATGGCTCAGTCACCACAAATCGATACCAAACAAGCTCCTACGAGTTCGAATTTGCCTGAGACAAATTCGTTGGTAACTGACCAAAAAACAGGATCACAGGAGACTTCTGTTCCTACCATGCAAAAAGCAGAAGGAACAACGGAAAAAAAGGAACCAAAGCCTGTTAGAAATGAAAAAGATACTGCGGTAGCTCAGGCGAAGAAAACACAGACACCTTCCACTGACTCTGCGATCGCTATGCAGAATAACAGTAAGCAAGCTGTCCAACAAGGACAAAATAATAATCCAGCCATTTCATCCATGCTCGCTTCACGTTCATTGTCTCCACAACAAGCAGCGTCAAAAGAGCATGCAGTGACAGCTGCTGAGGCAACAGAGAAAAATCTGGATGATCAAAAATCTGGATCAGAGTCTACAACACCCTCTGATGAATTAAAAAAATCAAATGACATAGCAATAGCAAGCCCTGAAAATCAGACAGTAGGGGAAGCTTCTTCTATAGCCGAAACCGAGGTTGAATCAGCGGGCTCTATAAGTGAAATGTTCACGCAAGAGAAAGAAAAGGAGAAAGAGAAACCTCAAACCTTCTCTACCTTCGTTTCTCTGGACAAAGCGAAGCAAGCTTCTGATATGCCACTTGCTGCTCTTGTCAAAGCAGATTATAAACTAGCTTCTGTCAATATTCATTACGAATCAGAAACGAGTAAGCACGTTACCTCCCAAATATCTGTCTATCGCCATGGTGAAGCTGAGATTAAGCTAGAGGTACTACGTAATGATACGCAAAAACGAGCTTTATCCATTCCAGGAACCTTCGCGGGCTCTCCTCAAATCTTCTCTGTAGGGACTGATAAAGCAATCGGAGTAACGTTTGACTCCCAAGAAAAAAATACCATGCAACATACTGTCCATCTTATTACCAACAAGTCTTCCCAACAGCTATATGTGATTGCAACAGCAAAGGGAATGAGCTTGCAGGATTTAATGGACATTGTAAAAACCATGAATTGGTCATAGCTTGATGTTTTTTGCTTACACCAACATGAATACCCTCTAGCCGGAGTAAAATGAACTGCCCCCAGTCAAGTAGACAACGGAAAAACAAAAAAATCTGACACCAACTATTTTCACATGGGTTGGTGTCTTTCTTATGCTGCTGAATTTTGAAGGTAGTGCCTGTATTCCAAAGGCGTCATACAGTTTAGTCTTTTCTGGTATCGATGGTTATTGTAGTAAGTTATGTATTCCATAATTGCTACTTCCAATTCTTTGTATGTATTAAATTTATTGAGATAATACATCTCGGATTTTATCATTCCCCAAAACGATTCCATCGGTCCATTGTCTATGCATCTAGATACCCTCGACATGCTTTGTATCATTCCTGCGTCGTCCAGTTTCTTTTTGAACATTTTGTTCGTATATTGGAATCCTCGGTCACTATGAAAGATGGGTTTAGCATTAGGATATGATTGATGTGCGATATCAAAAGTTCTAAACACAAGTTCATTGTTGTTGGAATGCCCTACCACAAAAGAAACAATACTTTTATCTGACAAATCCATGATTGCACTCAAATAAGCCTTGCTTTGAAGGCCATACTTCATTTCCGTCACGTCAGTGAGCCATTTTGTACCGAATCCGTCGGATTCGAAATCTCTGTTCAAAATATTTTCCGTCGTAATTTGAGGAGTTGACGGAATGTAACTTTTCTTCTTCCTGCGGCATACTGATTTTATTTGTAAGATTCTCATGAGTCTGTATATCCGTTTATGGTTAACAGTAAGATTGTGTTGTCGGTTTAGTTTGATTGTCATCTGACGATATCCAAGGATCCCATTTCTTTCTTCATAGGCATCCTTAATCATGGGAAGCAACTCTTTGTTGAATTTCTCGTTATGGCTTTCTTTCCTATTTAGCCATTTATAATACGAAGAACGTTGAATTCCCATGTTTTCACAGAGTAGACTTATGGGATATGATTTACTTTCATGAAGATCACGTATTGCAAGATATACAGGTTCATATCGGACTTGGCTTAGAATCGCCTCCTTTGGATTTCGTCCAGCTTTTTTAATAAATCAATCTCCATTTGCTTTCTTCTGTTCTCAGCTTGAAGCAGCTTATTTTGTGCCCTCAGCTTCTCCACTTCGGACATCTCATCTTCAGATTTTCGCTTTCCACGTTTATCCTGAAGTGCATCTACACCAGATTTAATGTATTTATTTGTCCAAGAATAAACTTGCTGATAGGATACCTGAAATTTCTGTGCGGTTTGGGCGTAATTGTGTTGATGTTCTATACAGAATCTGACGATTTCAATTCTTTCATCGTAAGTAGTTGCTCGTCCTTTTGTCATGATTGGTGTTCCTCCTGTGCCGCAAGCTTTCGGCTTCTCATGACCATTATACTTCAGGATCCAGTTACGCAGTTGGCGGGTTGATTTGATGCCATATCTTTTACATATATCCATGTGAGAACCACGACTAGCCAGATAATCCTCGACAGCTGTTTTCTTTAATTCTGTGGAATAGGAGGAGTTCTTGGATGTATGGAGCAATCCGTTTGGACCTAATGATTGATAAGTTTGAAGCCATTGTTTAATAGATGGAAAGGAAACATCTAGAAGATTTGCTAAATGATTAAGCGAATCTTCCCCACGAAGATATTTTTCAATAGCTGCAATCTTTTCTGACCCAGATATTTTTGCTTTATGGGACATAAAAATGCTCCTCCTTGTAAGGAAACAGTTATATTATTTCAACTGTCTACCACAAGGGGAGCATATCAAAACCATAGCTAGAGGGTTTTTGTTATATATGGATTACGTAACATCTTGTCGTGTAAACACTCCGTATGCAACAACTAAGGAAACAATTCCCCAAACAGACAGTACCCCAAGAGAGAAGGGTAGACTCATACCTTTAATAGGTGGCAAGCTTCCTGCCAAATAGGTCGTAAGCTGTAAATTTACATTAAATAAATACTTGGCTTGTTCCCACGTAGATGCCATTTGGGTCAAAATTGCCCCACTAATGAGTGCCGCCATCATAATACCCATACCAGCTGCTGTACTTCTCACCAGTACAGAAATCATCAGCGATATTGTTCCCACCACCACGCAAACGAACCAGCCCAATCCATACTGCATCAAGATATATTTCCACTGATCTAATACGAATACCTGTGAGGTTTGTAATCCTTCTCCTGACGCCTGAAAACCTGTTAAAACCGGCATCCTCCAACCTCCATAACCAAAGACTATCCCTGAAATAGCATACGCTAGTACAAGACATAGCAACACGGTCAGCGAGGTAAACAATAAGAGCGTCATATACTTGCTCGTAAGGATTTTCCAACGTTTGACTGGCCTTGTCAACAACAGTTTAATTGTTCCTTCACTAAATTCTGAAGAAACTAGATCAACTGCCAAAATCACAATAATCATGGGTAGAAAAAGACCAACAGCCTGGTCCATAAATCCACGCGCAAACGTAACCGCTCCTGGCGCTGATGGATCTATATCATGATCTAAATAATACTGCTGTAGCTGTAATTGGGTTTTTAAAAAATCTCTCCACTCAGGGGGAATCCGACTGGAAGCCAATCTATTTTGGGTATCTACAATCTTTTGTTGCAGAATGGTACGCCAATCATCTGTTCCAATTTGCTCTCTAGCCACCTCTACCGATTTATATTGCGCATATGTAAAAAGCGGGATCAGAATAAGCAAAATTAAGACAACTACATAGAAGCGCTTGCGTTTGACTAGCTTTAAGCTTTCATTGTATACCAAATCAAGCATGCTTCCCCTCCTCATCTGCTGATTTATCTTGGGTTAAAGTGAGGAATAAATCTTCCAATGTAACCGCCTTTTCTTCAATGCCAATTACATGTACTCCCGCAGTGATGAGGGTACGGTTAACCTCGGCTATTTTGTCCGTATCCATCCGGCATTTCACTCTACCATCCGACAAAGCAATAAGCTCATATACATGGGGACTTGCCTGCATGAACTCCACGGCCTTTGGCAAACTACTATCCGCAAATTTCCAGTTAACCTGATCTGCAAATTGTTCCATTAATTCCTTGACATGACCAACTGAAATGACACGTCCCTTATTAATAATGGCTACACGATCACACATGAGTTCAATCTCACTTAGCATATGACTAGAAATAAAGACACCAATTCTTTCTTCCACTGCCAAGCGCCGTATAAACTGCCGTAATTCACGAATACCAGCCGGATCTAATCCGTTGGTTGGTTCATCTAAAATAAGTAAGCGAGGACGATGTAGCAACGCTTGTGCAATCCCCAAGCGCTGACGCATACCAAGAGAATACGTTTTTACTCGATCATGAATCGCTTCAGTCAATTCCACTTGCTTTACTACTTCACAAATTCTCTCAGAGCTAACCTTTTTACTCATCCGAGCAAGCATCTCTAAGTTCTCTTGCCCTGTCAAAAAGGGATACAATTCCGGGTTCTCTACAATACACCCCACCTGATCAATGGCCTGTAAAAAGTTCTTTTGTAAAGAATATCCACCAATTTTTATCTCTCCTCTATCAGGTCTGGTTAGTCCGACCAGCATACGAATCGTGGTTGTTTTGCCAGCTCCGTTGGGTCCAAGAAACCCAAATACCTCCCCCTCCCTCACATCAAAAGTAATATCATGAATCAGTTGCTTTTTTTTAATTGATTTTTGCAGGTGAACAACAGAAAGAACCTTGTCTGCCACATGACTCCCACCTTTCTGTATGTAAATTGGTTGGTATAGGATTTCTTATTCTTTCACGACGATGGACTTCCCATGCTTTTCCTTCCACATGAACCTCTCTGGTTTGATCTCCAACCAGAATGGTACAATAGAAGTACAATGTAACATGACAAGACATAACAGCCTTACATGAGGAGGTTCCCTGATGCTCAGATCAAAGCGACATCCGTTGACCAGATGGCTTTTGCTACTGGCTTGCTTATCTTTTTTTACCCTGTTAGTCGGCTTCTGCTTTGCTTTTACACCAGTGCGTTTAGCAGAAAAAAGTACAGCTGAGCTTCAAAACCCGAAACAAGTCCAAAAACCAGAAACTCCTCCCCCTGCTATCTTGCCCACTACAGGCACATTAAAAATGGTAGCGTTGGGCGATTCCTTAACACGCGGACTGGGAGATTCAAGTGGTTTAGGCTATATTGGGCTTTTTAAACAAAAGGTAGAAAAGGAACGTAACCAAAACATTCAGGTAAGCAATTTAGCCATCAGTGGCATTGAGTCAGGTGATTTAGTAGACCAACTGAAACAAACAAATGTCAAACGACTTGTCTCCGAAGCCAACCTCATATTGTTTACGATTGGTGGCAATGATTTGTTTCGCCAAAGCGGAGGTATATTTGAATTTAATCTAGAAAAACTATTGGACGCTTCTACTCAGCTTTCTACCAACTATGAAGCCATTGTAAAACAAATTCGCTCCATAAATCCAGAAGCACCTGTCTTTTATACCGCTCTCTATAACCCATTTGGTGATACAGAGTTTAAACAAGAATCAGATACCCATGTTCAGGATTGGAATAATGAAGCGACTACCATCTCCGCCCGCTATAATAACGTGTTGGTCATACCCTCCTACGATCTATTTTGGAACAAGGAAAAAGCCTATTTATACACTGACCATTTCCATCCTAATCATGCTGGATATGAGCGTATAGCAAACCGAATTTTGCAGGCAGTAAAGTAGTCGTTAGTGAAGGATGCGTATCTACTGTTACCTCCCTTACACAAAAACTGTCGAGGTTTTAATGACCCCGACAGTTTTTCTATCTTCTACTATGATAACCATCGTTGCTACCCTGTCCGTGTCATCATCATAGCTTGACCGGTGCGAGCGGTGTAACTGTTGCGTCCTTGAATATAAAATAAAATGCTACTAAGTGTTATACAGGAAATAATTGTAAACATAATTGTTCCACTATAACCTCCAAGTAGATATCCCCCTAGCACCGGGCCTAAAAATTGACCTAAATTATGCAAGCTTTGCGCTCCAAAATAGGTTCCACGCATACCATCTGGTGCTAAGTAGTCGATGAATACGTTAGAGGCAGGGAACGTTAAAATCTCCCCAATGGTAAAGACACACATGGAGACCATGAAAGCCCACCAATTCGATGAAAGCCCGAAACCTAGCAAACCCATAGCGTACATTACAGTTCCAGCTACAAGACTAAACAATGGGGTCTTTTTTTCAGCCCATCTGGATAACGGAATCTGACAAGCCACTACCACTATTGCATTTAAACTCATGAGATAGGAAAACAAGATAGCTCCGTCAACAAACATGCCCTGAACGAATTGAGATAAGGTCACTGTCATTTGCGAATAGCCAACCGACACTAGGATGCCACCCACAATAAAATATCTCAAGGCGACGTCTTGACGCACTACCTGCCAAGCTAAGGCAAATGTCACCTTCTCTTTCTTTTGACCTTCAATTTGTTTTATACCAAATTTATTCAATAAATATTGCAGGCTTATGACATAGAACAAATAGATAATAGCCGTGACAATAAACGGAAGGGCTCCTCCTAATAATGCCAAATAGGCTCCTAATAAAGGGCCGACAGAGACCCCGATGTTAATAGCCAGATATCTCAGGGAAAACACACGAAAGCGACGTTCAGGCTCTGTTAAATCAGCCATAAGTGCTTGCGAGACAGGTTCATAGAATGAACGACAAAGACCGGCCAAAATATTAAGTAAAATAAAAAAGAGTGCGCTTTTTCCGATCGCAAATCCTAAAAAAACTAATATCCAGGTATACAAAGCCCACAGCATAATTTTCCTTCGTCCAAACAAATCTGACAGCGTTCCTGCAATAAATCCCCCCACCGTGGATGCCAGAGGACCGGCTCCAATTGTAATCCCAATCATGATCGGGCTTAAATCGGTTGTCTTGGATAGGTGAATGGCCAAAAATGGCATGCTCATGGAACTAGCTGCTCGCACAAAAATCGTGCCGATAATCAAGGAGTGTATTATTGGGTGGAATTCTTGCCAGTATTCTCGTAGTCTGTTCATCTCTCTTACTCCCTTTATCTATATTTATCTTTCTGGATAACGAGAATTGTAAGAATATTCAAATGAAAAGTCAATGGAACTTGCCTCTTCTCCCCTATGAAAAATTTGATTGGGATTATCTAAAAATATAATGGGGATAAACTATTGACAAGTTTCTTACCGCTATAGGGTCTTACGTTCCCGATAAGCGGCTCACTAATTTTGACCTAGAAAAATTAGTAGAGACCAGCGATGAATGGATTGTTAGAAGAACTGGCATACGTGAGCGCCGCATTGCTGAACGCAACCAATTTACAAGCGATCTTTGTCTACAAGCCGTTCATCATTTGCAGCAAGCCTATGATAAAGAATTAGAAGATGTTGATTTCATAATTGTGTGTACCACCACTCCAGACTATCCTTTTCCTAGTGTAGCTAGTCAGTTACAAGCTAAGCTCTCCATTCGTTCTGCTGGAGCTCTTGACTTAAATGCAACATGCGCTGGTTTTGTCTATGGGTTACACTTGGCAAATTCACTTGTTAGTAGTGGGCTACATCAAAAAGTTCTGGTGGTAGCCGGTGAGACATTGTCTAAAGTAACCGATTATTCCGATCGTAATACCTGTGTTCTGTTCGGAGATGGTGCTGGTGCAGCTCGTATAGAACGTGATGAACAGAATCCTAGCTTCCTCCACTCCTTCATGAGTAGCAATGGTAACGGTGGAATTCACTTATATCGCACAGGCCTTTCTAAACAAATGGGAGATGTAGAACTTCTTGGAGATGGTAATATATATCAAAACGGACGAGAATTGTATAAGTGGGTGGTCTCTCAATTACCTCAGGGGATGAACCAAATAGTAACGGACAGCAATCTGTCCCTATTAGATGTGGACTGGTTCGTTCCACACAGTGCTAACTTACGCATGATCGAATCTATTTGTGAAAAAAGTGGATTTCCATTAGAACGCACACTTTACAGCCTAGAGTATTTCGGAAATACCTCCTGCGCGACTATCCCGTTAACTTTGGATATGGCCTTATCTACCCAACAAATTAAACAAGATGACACAGCGATCCTATACGGTTTTGGCGGTGGTTTCGTTCAAGCGGCATCACTGGTCCGTTTGTCTTTAGATAAGCGCAAATAATGACTTCCGATCCAAAAAACAAGCCACCCTTCAGAAGCCTAAGCTTCTAGGGATGGCTTGTTCTGTTTTCCTTTACCCCGGCGAAAATACAAGTATGAATAAATATAGGTTGATAAAATCGTTAAGCACACGGAAATGGTAATTAACAATAATCCCAACCATCCTGGCAAATACGGACATAGCAGATAGACTGTACCTGTTATCATCCAGAAAACGGACAGCTTGCAATGGGTACTAACCCAGACCTCCTGTTCCTTTTTGGTCCAAGACGTCCGCATTCCCAACGGATGCAGATACGAAATCCACGGCAACAGGTATCCATACACTAACAAGATGATACCTACTATAATCATGACGTACATTTCCACACCAATGGGAATAAGCAAATTTTGCAATATCAAAAAACAATACATCGTACTAAACAGTACTGCTTGAGCTATCCGCAACAAATCAAAACAAATGTTCATCCGTTTAGTTTGCAGCTCTCGTTGGCGAGAGATCGTGATAAATAAGCGTATTAATATTGGTGCTATGATTTGGACAAGGCTAAAAATAAGGAGAAACAGCAGTTTATCCTGGTAGTATCCGGTCTTTTCCCCAATCCTTGTTGCTACTAACAGCTTGTCAGGCATTTGGGTGTAAAAACCGATCGCCGCAATAATGGGAGACATAGTGATTAACACCAGCATAAAATCAAGCCAATGCCACACCCTTTGCTCACGACGCAATTGCATGTTGTTTCACCGCCATTCTTCCTATTCGCAAACTTGACTTTCCTACCCCCTAGAGCGGAAAAGCATTAGTGATACTTAAATTGGAATGGACTCAAGCATTTCACCTTGTTCATTCCATTTCACTGCCCGATACTTGGCATCATGGTAAAAAGTGAACCACGCTTGTTCTGCTATCATTTCCTTCATCCATTTTTCCTTAGCATAGATAGATGTCATCGGATAATCATCGTAGGCCATGACCCACAGTGGGTTCTGATGTGCATGTGTAGGCATAATATCCGCCATATGGCAAGCCTTCTCACCCTTGCTTTCAAACAAGATGATAGCGTGTCCATCACTGTGCCCACCTGTATGAACCATTGTTATACCAGGAACAATCTCTTTTTGTTCCCCATACGTACAAACCTGCTTTTCGATGGGCCGCCAATTGTCTTCCCAATACGTGTTACGCGATCGGATATTAGGAGATCTTAATTCATTCCATTCAATTTCGTTGATATAAATAATGGCATTAGGAAAAGTAGAATGCAAACTACCATCTTCTGCCACACTAACTAATCCATTTGCGTGATCATAATGCATGTGAGTCATCAGCACCACATCAATATCTTCAAAATGTAGCCCAACTGCTTGAAGAGATTCATGTAATTGTGATTCTTCAACAAGACCAAAGTTACGTTTTTGTTTATCATTTAAACGGTTTGTGCCCATACCCGATTCAATCAGCATATTTTTTCCATGAACTTGTACAAGAATAGGGTCTGAGCGAAGGGGAATTTGATTGAGCTCATTGGAAGGGTAGCGTTTGCTCCACAAGGCTTTTGGAACAACTCCAAACATCGCTCCTCCGTCTAACTGGGTCATTCCACCCCTCATCCACGTTAGCTTACAATCACCAATCTGCAATGTATTCATGCTACTCCTCCTTAAGCCAATATCACACAAGAAACTCTTATCTCCTACGTTACACCAAGACAGCTTCTTGGTAAAGAAAACTTCCTTGGTTTGGATTGTTTTGTGATAAACATAAAAAATTTGTAGGTAAGAAAAATCTGATAAAACCAAGCTTGGAGCGCCGTCAAAATCTGATTCCTATCTGTTAAAAGAAAGACACCCGATGAGGGGTGCCTATTCGAAAATTCTCCTATTTTTGAACTATTTTTCTTGAAAAATAACTGTTTTGGATAACCCAATTACTTCTACTGCATACTCACTGGATACTGCTTCCATAATAAATTGAAATTCCCCGTTTGATTTACGCAAGATCATTTGTGCTATTTTTTCCGACTTCTTAAACAAACTAATAGCATGGTCATTTCCTGGATAGCCATCGCTCGTTGCTATAAATCGACAACCTGCAGGCAGACAGAATTTCCAATCCTTTACTCGAATATTCTGCTGTTGTGCATTAAGAAAATGACGCTTCCCTAATAATATCATGTGCTCGCCCATACCCACGCCACCTTCACCCTAAAGGGCTATAAAGTTATTTTTATTGTGCAATGAAATCGTAAGAAAAGAAAGTGCTTCGACAAAAACTCCAATAAACCGACAGTAGTCGTATTTTAATGTAAAAATTTTCTTTTTATAGATATGTATGTATAATAGTTTTTCTACTCTCCCTAGTTGTTTTTTTTGTCGCTGTTATCAGCACTGGTTGAAGCCTTATCTTATCTACGTATATACTTTTTTTATATAGGATCCGTTTCGGGAGATCCTTGACTTACAATCATATATAAAAAGAAATAATATTACATTTTATTCACATTTTTACAAAATCCTATTTTATATTTCTTTGTACCAACAAACTTTTTTCTCTTTCGTTCGACATTTTCTTCTTACGTTATTCTTTTTTCTCACGATCAATTTTTTGCCATTATCTTTTTTGATCTTATATAATCAACGCTATCCGTTATAAATCGCATCATATCCCTGCCTTGTATCCCGTTTAATCTCCTCATGGTACTATCAAATACATAATTATGATAACTTTCTCAAAATAACCAATTATTACGTTTGAGAAAAGAGGAATAACCAAGTAAACTAAATCATGGATAGTCTGTTATCCGCAAATATTTGCCCGCCCAAAACATGCAGATTGGCGGGCATTTTTTTATTCCCTTGCGTTATTTATCCATTCGTATAAAGGTGACACCAATCATATCTTGGATTTCAATGAGCAAGTGATTTACTTCCGTAGAGACTTGAGCCTGAATCTGCAAATCCAGAATCGTCTTTGTATTCTCCTGTTCATTGGGCATTTCCACTTGATAGGTGGAAATCTTGACTCCATTGTTTGTTAATTTATCAATAACAGTCCGCACGAGATTCTGTTCTTGCAAATGAACTACAAGGTGCATCGTTTTTGGAAAAACCAATTGTAAGCTGCGATCCAGAATCTCTAGCCCAATCAACACAAGAATCGTTGCACAAAAACCAATGCCATACATACCTGAACCGATAGCAAGCCCAATACCTGCCGTAGCCCACAAACCAGCAGCTGTTGTTAAGCCGCGAATGGACTGTTTTTGCACCAAGATAGTACCTGCTCCGAGGAAGCCGATGCCGCTCACCACATTGGCTGCAATACGACTTGGGTCTAGTTTGACCGAGTCACCTAGAACGTCATAAAAGGCATATTTGGAAACAATCATAATCAACGAGCTACCCACCGCCACAAGAAAATGCGTGCGCAATCCCGCTGCTTTCTGTCTACTTTTCCGCTCGAATCCAATAAGTGCCCCGCATAAACCACCAACAAATAATCGTAGGAGTAATTCCCATTCCATCTTCATTCCCCCTAGCATTCTCTATACCCTTATATGTAGTTCATTGAAACCAAATGAATGTCTTCGTACAAAACAGCAAAAAATCTGACTCTCATGTAAGAGAATCAGACTTTATCTGCTTACCTTCCCATCTAATGCGGCTCTAAAACATACGAATATGGTACATGTAAAAAAGAAAGTAAACGATTTTGCCCCTCTTCCTCCTGAACTCCTTGAAGAATTTCGCTTATTTCTTTTTGAACAGACTCGTAACGAATCTGGTGTTGCTGTTCTGATTCCGCAGTCTCTTCAAGCTCTCTTATCCAATCTGCTACTTGCTTTGCGACAGGTAAAAGAGCCTGCTGAATTTTTGTATAAATAGTTGATAATTGGTGATTATTTTGCTCTAGGAGTTGATTAGAGCACTGTTCCAAATAGCCACGAATCTCCGCTAGACGTGACATTAATTCTCTCCATTTCCATAGTTGCTTATGCTGTTTACGCTGTTTTGAATCCAGTGGTGGGAACGGATCACTGGAAAATAGAGATTGCACGTCTGTCCACGGGTTTTTCTGAAGTGATTCCTCCAGCTTTTTCATGCAATATGCATGAGCAGGGAGCAACTCTACCGTTTCTCTAAAGGCAGGTAATGTATTTCGTGCATAGCTTTTAACTCCCCAAGCACTATGAGCTTGTAGAGCTTTCACAAAGGAAAAACAATGCTTATGTAATAATTCCAGTTCCCTTTCCTCTAATTCATGATTAGACAAAATCGTTTGTTTGACAGCGTTATCGGGAATGTGAAAGTTCCCCTCTCCCAATTGCATGCCTCTCTTCACATAGGTCCGTAATGTTTCTCCCGTTAAAGAAGGCTCGCCATTTCCTTGATAAAGCTCAATACGGAAGGCAGCAAATTCTTCGAACCCTTGCGTATTTCCGTATCCATCGTCAATGACATGCAAGTCCGTCTGTACTTCCATTAGCTCACTTAATACCTGTTCTTCTAATGCATAGATACATCCCTCGATATGAGTCCAATAGCTTCTACATTCAGCCTCTGATCCCAGTACCCTTTGATACACATCATGAAACAAGAGAATATGAGCAATCTCATGAAAGTAATTCTGAAATGGAAATTTAAGGTTTTCCCCACGGAGGTAGGAGCCTGCATTCTGATAAATTTTCCCGTGTTCAGGACGAAACAGAGTAGGTAATGTTGAATCTACGTCTAAAAATAGCTCAATGCCCGCGTTATAACTATTTGCCCAAACGGCTAGGTAGGTAGGACTCAGCAAGAGTGCAATAGAATGGTTGGTAATTTGTACAGGTAGATTAAAATGTAGACCATTCGTCTCTTCCTGCAAAGACAACCATGTCATGCCGACTGCTAAAGCCTGGTACAGCGCAAACTCACCTTGTGCAACCGAATGTCGTGCATACAGCTGTAGTTGTCTAAGGCAACTCGTCACATTATCTTGTTCATATGTATATTTTTGTTGAAATTGTTCAAGCCCTTCTACAAAATCTCCATGTTCGATTGTTAAAAACACATTAATTCCATCTACCCATAGATCTGAACCTATTTTAGACTCCAACCATTGATCGGTATCCTGTGCTAGCTTACGCAGTTCTTCGTAGCGTTGTATCATGTGAAAGGAATTCATCTTATCTTATCCTATCCCTTCTTCATTTTGATCATAAATAAAGAAAACTTGGCAATTGCCAAGCATAAGAGCTACTAGGGCCTTAGTAGCTTATACGATAGTAAAACAAGAGCACGCGTCATACGTGCCCTTGTCTAAAACATTAAAGTAAACAAACAGTGGTGATAATTGGATGGACAATACCTTTCATGTCTGTTACCTTTTCATTATTGACAGTAACCTTTACAACTTTTTTCATAGTAAAACCCCCTCTTTACGTTGAAAAGATGTTTTTTTCGCTGAAAAGATGTACTTCAAATTACAAACAAACGTCAACAACAACACGCCACATTAAAGCTTTCATTTCAGTTACATTTTTGTTATCTGAGAGCTCTACTTTCACTACTTTTTTCATACGGCTCCCTCCTTTTAACTAGATTTTATGATAGGAGTAAAATCTATCATTGAAACTATTATGATAGATAGTTCTGAAAATTTCAATAATATTACAAAATTTTTATATTATACTAGTTTTGGTGCTCAGATTACATAAGTAGAAAAACAAACCTCGGCTAGCTCCACACAAATTAGGAACAAGCAGAAAAAATATATCGGAATACACATGGGGGGAATAAAAATAAAAACCGGAGCGTAGAAGGACAACTGCCTTTCTACTACTCCGGCTAAACGTGTTTTTCGATTGTCTATTTTTTCCTTCCATATATCTGACACGGCTTTTTCGATCGTAATGCTCTACCTGCTTTGCTCCCTCATCTCTTGCAATGCCAAGTAATAAGCTCCTTTGGAAGAACAAACCTCTTCTAAAACAAATACTGCGTCTGGAATAAACTTTTTCAATTCTTCATAAAAAGCCTTTTGTACAATCGTAATTCGGGTCAATATACTTCCCTTTAGAGCGATGGAAACAGGTGCTTCAAACTTGGTTTTTTTGTATAAACGGATAGTCATTTGTGCCAAATATTGTCCTGCTGTCCGTAGAATTCGTTGGGCGTTCGGCTCACCAGCTTCCGCTTCCCCTACAACTAATGGGGTTAGGGCTGCGATCTTATCCTTTGAAGAAGAATAGACGAATCCTTTAATCTGTGCCGCCTTTTGTAGTCCCAGATAATCTAGTAGCACCTGACTTAAAGAGCTGTACGCAAACCCGCACTCTTCCTCTATCATCAACTGCCGCAGAGCTTCAATCCCAATCCAATATCCGCTGCCTTCATCACCGAGTAGATGCCCCCATCCCCCAGTCATGAAGCTCTGACCTCTGTGTACTCCGAGCGCTACTGCTCCTGTACCTGCTATGGTCAACATACCGTCTTGGCCTTGCAAGCAAGCCGCATGAGCAATTCGGGCATCATTTGTGATAGTGATGGGTACCGCAAAGCGCTCTTGCAAACTAGCTTCTACTACTTCCCGATGTGTACCGCTCTCAATACCTGCCAGCCCCAAAAATAAATAGACACAATCATGATCATCTATAACTGCATTCTGACATTGATCAATAGCTTGGATCATATGGGAGATGGCCGTCTCTCTATGGACCATGACGTTGCCGTATCCGCTCTCTCCCCTAGCAAGCTCTATACCTTGTAAATTATAGGCCACTGCTATTGTTTTCGTTCCGCCGCCGTCAACCCCGATGATATAGGCCACTTTTTTCACTCACCCTTATTTACGCCTTTTCCACAAACGCAAACTTACCCCATGGCTGTAATTGATCCAACAAGAAAATTTCTTCTTCAGCAATACGACCAACCACATTTGTTTTACCTGAATTGTCCATATCCTGCAAAGCTAATTGTAGTTCTCCTTTGTACTGTCCATATAGATTATTTTCCACCAGTACATCTCCACGGCGAATGTGTGGTATGTTTGATGGCGGGAAATCCTCTTGCTTGTATTTCACGCGAGACTGTGTGGAACGAATCAGGTAATCGGAAACGTCCCCACGATAGAAATGGGGCTCTTCTAATACAATCTTTTTCTCAAGAGACGTAATACTCTCATGTAGTTCGACCCTAAATGTTAATTTATTAGGATTCACTTCACTTACTTCACGCAGCTCAGACTCTGACGCATAAGCATTTGCGATAATGATATCGTCAATCAGCCCCATTGAATACAGGTGTTTAACCTGTGTACCGATAGGGAGCGTACGGTGCATTTCCAGTGAGCAAAGTCCTTCAGTCACTGGCCATGGTCCGAACGTAGCTGTCTGAGAAGTAACAAACGCCGCTGTTCGAATCCCTTTTTCTTTAAACTGGCGGCTACATGCTTCAAAATGTTTCAACGACAAACCGGCATAACGATGAGGATAAAAGTTATGTGAGCCCAAAATATTATCTACTTGTGGCTGATAGGTCATGATGTTATCAATGTATTTCGTGCCACTGCTCATATTTAGTTCGATTTTTAGTCCATATGGATTATAAGTCATCATTGCTTCTTCATGACCAGTAAATCCCATATCAAGACGAATTCCATAAGCACCTAAACGATGGAAAAAGGAGAGGTCGTCGTAGGAAATGCCCAATTTATCAAATACACGCGGTGCTATATCTACAATTACTTGCATACCTAGGCTATTAGCATAATCAATGGTTTCCTTACATTCTTGCACGATTGCCTCTGCATCCCCCTCAACGGACAATAGGCAAGTAAAAATACGTGTGAAACCATACCGATTGGCTAGCGCAATATACGCTTTGTCTTTCTCGACTGTACTGTGTTCAGGATAAATAGAGATACCTAGCTGATGCATACGAAACCCTCCCTATCTATTTTGAAGTCTCTGCTTTTAGTTTTTGTAAAATACGAATCATATGTTCAATCAGCTTTTGTTCACTCATTGATGTCATAAGATGATCTTGCGCATGAATCATTAACAATGTCTTATCCGCAGGTGTACCGTTTAACTCGGCTTGAATTAACTCGGTTTGCGTGTGATGAGCAAGTCTTAATTCTTCCTGTGCTTGCTTCATCAGCTCGGCAGCTTGGTCAAAGTTGTACTCTTCGGCTGCTGTCAATGCTTCATAGGCAAGACCACGAGCATTTCCACTGTGAACAATAATTTCAAAAATAGCCGTTTCATTGTTATTGATGTCGTTATTCATTTCGTTTTGCATGTCATCCACTCCTACTCATATTCTTCTCGTTTTTTTACACTCTTCTAGGCGGATACGTCACATTTCCCAAAATAACAGGCTCTCTGGCCCCTGTCGCAGTCGGTACGTTGCTTGGCAGTCGATGAAGGGTTTCATGGGCTAATAGCGCAAAGGCAACCGCTTCCTTAGCTTCCGATGACAGTCCCACATCTTCCTGTGTGATAACCCGGCACGTATCTCCCAACTGTTGTTGTAACATGGAGAGAAGCGTTTTATTATAACTACCACCACCGCCTATAATCACCTCATCCACCTGTAATGTAGGAAAGATAAAGTTCTTGTAATGATAAGCAATGGAGCTAGCTGTAAACATCGTCATGGTAGCCAGCAAGTCGTATGGGGAAACATGAGCATTCTCTCGCATCATCCTCTCTACAAACTGCTTACCGAATAGCTCTCTTCCTGTGGATTTAGGCGGTGCTTCCTGCATATATTCGATGCTCATACACTGTTCGAGTAAAGTCTGATTTACTACTCCTTTAGCAGCCCATGCTCCGTCCTTGTCATAAGCTGTGCCGAAAAGTATCTTACATATCTCATCAATAATCATGTTACCAGGGCCCGTGTCAAAAGCGTACACATCATCTAACTGAGCCCCTTTAGGAATGACGGTCACATTACCAATCCCACCAATGTTTTGTAGAAGCCGTGATTTCTCATGATCTCTGTACAAAATAAGCTCGGTGTAAGGTACAAGTGGAGCTCCTTGCCCCCCTGCCGCCATGTCCATGGTGCGAAAGTTAGAAATCACTGTTGTATTGGTACGATAAGCAATCACTGCCGGTTCACCAATCTGCAAAGTAGATGCTACATACTGCCCTTTTGACTGGGGCTGATGATAGATGGTTTGCCCATGAGAACCAATGGCTGTAATGCTGGTAAAGTCAAGCTGATTTTGCTCACAAATAGCATCTACGGCATCAGCGAAAAGCTCTCCCAGTTTAAAATTGAGACTACAAATTAACTGCACGTGAGAACGATCTAGGGACAAGCTATCCACAATTTCATCCCGTACATCCTGGGCAAATGGAAGTGTCATGAAATCAAGCAGCTTGACCTGTGAATCATAGCCACTCCCCTGAATATCGACCAGTGCTACATCAATGCCATCCAAAGACGTACCTGACATTAGTCCGATCACGTAAGCCATATCAAGCTTGCTCCTCTGTAAAGAATTGAGGCAAATACTCACGATGTGCCTCTAATAAATCATCAAGAACAGCCTTAGCTTTCTCATCACTTGGCACAAGCGGATTAATCGTTAAAGCCAACAAAGCTTTTTCATATGAACCAGTAACTGCCGCCTCTGCTCCTACTCTTTCGAATGATTTAATCTGTTGGACAAGCCCATTAATAGCTGTGGGCAGCTCACCTACAGTGATCGGTTTTGGTCCTTCCTTCGTAACGATACAATTCACTTCCACAGCAGAATCATTAGGAATACCCTGAATGGTCCCGTTGTTTCGAACATTTAATGTCTGAATATCATTTGTTCCATTATACAGAGAAGAAATTAGGCTACACGCAGCATCGCTGTAATACGCACCGCCACGTTTTTCCAATTGGGGAGGCTTAATCTGTAGGTGTTCATCCCGGTATAAGTCAAACAGGTCGTCCTCCAACCGTTTTACCACTTCTGCCCGTGTTGTTCCTGATTCGAATGCTTTTACTTCCTCTGTTAAAATATCTTGTGTCTTATAATAGTACCGATGATACGGGCATGGGATAACTCCTAGTGCTTGCAAGAAAGTTGGTTCCCATGGCATAGGGGCGATATTACGCATAGATAATTGTTTCTCTGGATCAGCCAGCATTTGCAAAACATGCTCAGTCACATCTTCCCCATCTACTGTAGCGCGAAGTCCATACACGAGATGGTTAAGTCCAGCAAAATCAATATGAAGTCGCCCTACATCAATATCGAGCATCTTGGCTATCGTCATCTTTGTGGTAATAGGTACGTTACAAATACCAATAACTTTTGAATGCTTCCCATAACGCAATAAGGCTTCGGTCACCATGCCAGCTGGATTGGTAAAGTTAATCAGCCATGCATTCGGGCAAAGCTCTTGCATGTCTTCGGCGATTTGTAACAATACAGGGATCGTACGTAACCCTTTAAACAATCCACCTGCTCCGTTCGTCTCCTGACCAATCATTCCATGCATGAGTGGAATGCGTTCATCTTTAATCCGTGCTTCCAGTAATCCGACCCGCATCTGTGTCGTAACATAATCGGCATCCCGTAAAGCTTCCCTGCGATCCAACGTTAGATGAATCTCCATAGGTACTCCTGCTTTTTTGACCATGCGTTTAGCCAATTCACCAACAATGTGTAGCTTCTCTTTTCCTTCCTCAATATCGACTAGCCATAATTCGCGGATTGGCATGTCAGCGAATCTCTTGATAAAACCTTCCACCAGCTCTGGGGTATAACTAGAGCCGCCTCCTATGGTTACAATCTTCATCCCTTTTTTATTCATCTCAGTTGCTCCTCTCTGTCCAATTTCTCCTATATTGTTCAGAAAAATTTCTAGTCTCTTTAGGCAAGAACGGCAAGATTAGTACAAATACACGAGATAATAACTAGCAGCCGTGCACACGACCAACGAACCTATAATAAACGTGATGGCTTGTTTTCGATTTTTATATTTTCCTTCAAAGTAGAGCATGACCATGCTCACTCCTACTCCTCCAGCCAAGCTATTTACCAGAAACAGACTTGCTCGTTGGGATAGTCCCAACCACGTCAGAAGCGGGGTGAGTAACAAATTTAAACCCACAACAAACGTAAAGAAGAAAAAGGCGCTTTTCCAACGAAATTTCATTAGCTTGTTGCTCTCTTCCATTGTCCATTCCTCCCTCTTTTATAGAACGGTACTGACAGATAACAAAGCCGTGAAGCAAGTAGAACTATGCTTACTAAACGGAGAAAGACGTGGACAAAGAATGCTGTAAGCTCTCTTTGTTCCACGCCCCCTCCTTTCTTTCTTATCATAACGAAATGCTTAGATTGTCGCTGTTTCCTCAGCTTCTCTTTCTTGTTCCACTACTTTTTTGTCGTACATTTTAAAGAATGGAATGTAGATCAAGAATGAGATTAACAAATTAATTAATACCAGAATGATTGCTCTCCAGTCCCCACCAGTTGCCAGATAAGCTCCAATTGGCGCTGGTAGTGTCCAAGGTACCATGATGTAGGTCGGATTCACCCAACCAAGTACAGTAGCATAATAGGACAAGGAAGCCGTAATCACTGGAACAATAACGAATGGAATGATCAATACCGGATTTAATACGATCGGCATCCCGAAAATAACTGGTTCATTAATATTGAAAATTCCTGGTACAAATACCGTTTTTCCCAATGTCTTGTGGTAGTTTGATTTGGCAAACAACAACATACACAGTACAAGACCAAGTGTTGCGCCGGATCCTCCAACCCAGATAAACCATTGAAAGAACGTTTCAGGAGCCACATGCGGAATCGCTTGACCAGCGGCAACTGCTTCAGCATTTTTCGCCAGATATACTTCCCATAGTGGACGGGCAATCGTACCAACAATGGAAACACCATGGATACCAAATGCCCAGAAGAAAGTAATCAAGATAACTGGAATCAAAACCCCTGGCAAACTATCTCCTGCTTTAACAAGCGGTGCAATGATTTTATCAACAAGTCCATGCAAATCAATTTTAAAGACAACGGTAATGAGTGTCATGATCAGAAGAACAACTGCTACCGG
The DNA here is from genome assembly GCA_007833815.1 of Brevibacillus laterosporus. Lineage (NCBI taxonomy): Bacteria > Bacillati > Bacillota > Bacilli > Caryophanales > Paenibacillaceae > Brevibacillus > Brevibacillus laterosporus. Next base: position 5,443,816 of record CP033464.1, read on the forward strand.
AATCAATGCTTCAAAGGATCGCAGCAAAGAAGGTGGTACCTGATCGGGCAGTTTTATCATTAAATTGCGCTGTTTACAGAAACGCAACACCTCTACGGCAAAAATAGAAGCTAGCATCGCTACGAACAAACCGTGTCCACCCAGATTGGTCATCGGAAGAACAAAACCAACACCATCCATCACTTTAGGCGCAATCGTCATAAGAAATGCCATAATTGCTAATTGAGAACCCGCCAAGGGATCAAGATTATAGCTCTTCGCTAGATTATGCCCTATCCCAAATGAGATATAGAGCGACATAATAAACATGGTCAAACGGTATGGGATGAGAATTTGACCGGCATTTTCTTTTGCCCACATGGTAATTGCCCAATCTTGCGGCAACGGTGGAAAAGCGATAATTAAGAAGAAACTCCCGACGATAATGAACGGTAAGGCAGAGATAACCCCGTCGCGGATTGCACGTAAATGTCGTTGTTCAGCGATACGAGCAATAGGACCTGACAAGTGTTTATCTAGAAATTGCACAAAAGCGTCCATGTTTTACTTCCCCCTTTACTCTTGCGTACATACTCTCTACAAAAACTGGTCTGAATGCTTGATTACTTCGCTAATTCTTGTACTTTTTTAAATAATGTTGCTCCACCCAGTGGTGTGTAGCCTTGAGGTGGAATCAGATCGCACGGTACTCCTGCTACATCAGCTTCTTGTTTCAATTGCTCAAAACGGTGACGAACTTGAGGAGCTACCATGGCTACATTCCAGCCATTTTTCACTTCCTCAGCAAATTCTTGTGTACTGACAGCCTTCACTTCCATCGCTACCCCATGCTTATCTGCCTCTTTTTTGAGAGCGTTTACCACAATAGCACTGGACATCCCTGCTGAACATACGAATAATACCTTCATTACGATTCCTCCTTTTGCATGTATGAAAGTTTTTTGTAACCCATGATGGATAAAACACTTGTTACAAGAGCAGGGGAAGCTCTTAGATACCAGCAATCACGTCTATATACAGACTTAGTAATATCGGAATGCTTAACCAATACCTGCTTAGTACCTGCCTTTAGTGTTACACCCCACTATGCATTTTGTCGAATCTATTTGTTTGTAATTGTTATATTTGTACTTGAATTACTATTCTGACGGTTGTTGTATGGCGTGCTGAACAAATCCCTCATTCTTTTCCAAGCGTTCTAGCGCTTCTTCATACTCACATGCAGATAAAATCATCACGATTGCCGCTTTCACATTCTTATTAGCCTTTTCATAGCATTCAGCAGCTTGCTCGTAACTAACATCTGTAGCTTGCATGATAATTCGCTTGGAACGTTCCACCAGCTTTAGATTGGTTGGCTGCACATCCACCATCAGATTTTTATAGACTTTTCCAACACCGATCATAGAACAAGTAGAGATCATGTTCAGCACTAGCTTTTGTGCTGTTCCCGCCTTTAATCGTGTGGAACCAGTCAATATTTCAGGGCCTGGAACTACTTCTATCGCTACTTTAGCAAAGTTGCTAATCTCCGCACCTTTATTGCAAGCGAGGCTGGCCGTACTGGCTCCAACACTGTTCGCGTACTGAAGAGCGCCGATAGCATAAGGTGTACGTCCGCTGGCAGCAATTCCGATCACGGTGTCTATGTCAGTTAATCCAATGGCTTGCAAATCGTTCTTGGCAAGCTCAGCATTATCCTCGGCACCCTCCACCGCGACGACAAAAGCTTCTTGTCCTCCAGCAATCAGTCCCTGTACAACCTCAAAATCAGTGCCAAAAGTAGGAGGACATTCTACTGCATCTAGAATTCCTAATCGCCCGCTGGTACCAGCCCCCACATAAATGAGTCTACCACCTTGCTTAAAAGAGCGAATCACTAGCTGAATGGCTCTTTCAATCTGTTCCAGTTCAGCCGCAATGGCGAGTGGTACCTTTTGATCTTCCTCATTCATTACTTGCAACACGTTTAGGATCGTCATCTGGTCCAAATTCATCGTTCTATTATTACGTGTCTCTGTTACCAACTTTTCCAGCATGCGCTCACCTTCTACTCCTATTTTGTTTCCGCTTTCATTGTACCATTTTGAAATAAAACGTCAATAATTTTATTTAATTTATGAATCAACATTTCAATACAAAATAAAAAAAAGATGGGTAAAAGAGCAAGGATGCAGCATAATGGCAAGCATCCGCTCATCTAATCACCTCTCCTACCTGCTAGATTTTAATACTTCTTCACGGATTTCATTGAAATGATCAATAACCGTTTCACCTATTCGATTAAACACGCTGACATATAAGGCATCCACAATCGTTAAATGCATGATTCTGGAAGCAAAACTACCTACACGAAAATCCTGTTCAATGTTTGGCGTACATAGTTTAATATCAGCTTCTTTGTACAAAAGAGATTTCGTTAAATTGGTAATAGCGATTACGGTTACTTGTTTCTTTTTTGCAAAACGTACGATTTCCAGTACCTCTTTTGTATTACCACTTACGGAAATGGCAATCAATACTTCCCCTTTTTTCATATTGGACACGACAGGGAGCATCATGTGAAAATCAGTAGTCATCTCAGAGTAATAGCCGATCTTCCTGAATTTATGACATCCATCCAAGGACACCACTGATGAACCACCTACACCGTAAAATACGACGCTTTTGGTCTGTAAAATGGCCTCTATGGCTTTTTCTAGCTCTCGTTTATCAAGAGAAGTTGATATTTCCTCAATGGCAGTCTTGTTGTGATACTGGACTTTTTGAAACAATTCATATGGCTCATCCTGCTTTTTAATAATGGAAAAGTCGCTCATATTCATATCTGAGCGGGTCAAATCCCGAACTAATGCTAGCTTAAACGACTGAAAGCTACTCATCCCAATCGATTTACAAAACCGAACAACGCTCGCTTCGCTTGCCCCCGATTGTTGGGAGATTTGTTTTGTTGTCATGGTTGGAATTAATTCGGCATGATTTACAATATAGCTTGCTACTTTTTTCTCTGCCTGCGTAAAGCGACTTAATTGACTTTCAATCTTGCTTACAATCATGGAATGCATGTTATTCCCCTCCGTTCTTCTCTAGTTTTACCACATCTTACCTAGTTTGTAATAGTAGAAACTAATCTATTAGGATAAATCACAATTAATTTTTTATATTAAATTCAAAAAAATGTAATAAATGAGAATGGAATATTATGTATTTTATTGATAATATAGTATTTGAGATGTTAATTTCATCACAAAGGGAGGTTTATTATTTATATGTTAAAAAAAGTGTTATTATCTGTCGCTATTCTCTTTACAACCGCTTTTAGTAATGTAAGTTTTGCCAAAGAAGTAGTAGAAGAGAAAGAACATGTGAAAGAACAAGTGAAAGAGCAAGTGACAAAGAAAAAGCCAGACAAGTCCCTTATTAAAGAAGTAGATTTAGGCTCAGAAAAGCTAGGAAAACCTCTAGGAGATAAGCTAGTTGTTGAAGAAGGTGCAAAAGACCTGCTTGAGCCTGAAGAAAAGACTGTCGACATTGATGACACTCTGTCGACCGCCAAAAAGAAAAAATCCGCTACTGCCGAAGCTGAGGCAGAAAATACGGACGCAAGTAACGCTAAGCCAATCACAATCGACTCCATTCACTCCGGTACCATCAATAAGGAAGGCGAAATTAGATGGTATGCTTTCTATAATACTAAGCCTGGAAAATTAACCGTTTTCCTTCAAACGGTTCGCTCCACTGACGTCAATTATGATCTGCATTTATTTAAATTAAATGAAAATACCATGAAACTTGAAGATGAAATTATCTCCTCCTATCAAGCAGGGAAAAACGAACAGGTTGCCCGCATCGCCCCTGAAGGCTATTACTACATAGCCGTAAACTCAGTTCAAGGCTTTGATACAGCTAATACATTTGCTCTCGTAGTCAAACACTCCACTACCTACGACACCTCTGAACCCGATGACAACGCATGGCTCGCTCATGAGAAAGAATCCACAACCTTTACCAATACCCAAACCATTGATAATCCATTCGATGAAGATTGGAGCTACTTCCACGTACTAGAACCAAAATCAATCTCTGTCACTTTAAACAATCAAATTCCAGGTACCGTTTATCGTGCAGATATATTAGATGCAGCAGCAAATGTACTCGCCAGCCTCGATCAAAACAAACAGTATCTCATTAATTTCCCTAAAGGTGACTATTTTGTCCGTGTTCTCTCTTCATCAGGCTATAGTGATTCTCAGACCTATACGTTAAGTGTTAAAGACCAATCAGTAGCTAGCTCTGTTATCATCAGTAGCATTAATTCAGATGGAGGTGTGGAAGGTTTAGTCGATTATCCTCAGGGGAAAAAATGGAGAATTAAAAATAATATTACCGTACATGGAAAAGCATACGATGCCAATGGCTACCCCGCTTATAATGTTCCCATTACGGTTTATGTCGTGACTCGTCTGAATAATACGGTCTATTCAGGTACAGGAACAGCTGATGCGAATGGTAATTTTAGTATCGCTGTTAACGGAATTGGTCCAGCTATCGGTCAGAACACCCACTACCTCTACTCGTTTATACACTATTATGATGTGATTCCGCTTCTAGTGGCTAGTGGATCAACGAAGCTGAATTCTAATGTAGACAGTGTCTATCACTTCGCTTACTCGCTTTATAATAGAAGCTAATAAATCCCTATCTGTGTAGATAAAAAACGTAGCAAGAAGCTTTATACTCATGCTTCTTGCTACGTTCTCTTTATTTCTTGCAATCAAAATTAAAATGTTATTTATGAATTAGCCGAGAACACTCGTGATTTTAATCATGAGATGAATCGGCTTCGGACAAAGCGTGTCTTCTGACACGTTAATTGTCCGACTACTTCTTTGAATAACTAACCGTATCTCGACAGCTTTCACTTGATTGCTAGACTACATTCTTTGGATGTCAATAGGTCTTGGTCTTGATCTGCATCATAATAAGTTACTGCCAGTTTGAAAAATTTTATGAGCCCTTCTTCATGATCTCGCCACGTATCGGGTTGACATTCCCTTCCCATTTAATACGAACTGACTTATTCTCCATAACCTCAGGTGAGTTAGAGACTTGAAAATGAATATGTGCTTCACTAGAATTACCTGAATTTCCACACAGGCCGATGACCTCGCCTCGTTTTACCTGATCTCCTACTTTTACTGTAAGAGATCCTGTTTTTAAATGCGCAGTGACACTGTACTCGCCATTCCCATGGTCAATAATCACATGATTACCGAGAAGTTGTGTTTTATTCGTCGTACCAACTGGGTCATTATCAGGGATTTCGTTTTCCACCTTCACTACCTTTCCGTCTGCCGCAGCACTTACCTCCTGCCCGTAAGCATAGTAGCTTTCATTCTTAGTAGGGTCACCCTGATGGGACTTTCCTTGCTTCATGATAACCAAATCGTAGGCATAGCGTTGACTTTCATAATCATAGTGATAGTTAAATAATTCATTGGTCCCTCCCCAGAAGACAAACCAATCCTGTTTGAGAGGGGGAGAATAGACATTTCTGGTAAAGGTTTGATCCGTCTGTGGAAAAGTTTTGAGCGGCATAATTTGTAGTCCCCCAATTTTTTGTTGTTGGTCAAATATAGCACTTAATCCCTTTTTCCCACTTTGATCAAGCCACAGATATTGCTGTTGTCCATCACCTATCGGTACAGTAGCTTGTAAAGTATAGCCTGTTATTCCTTCCTGAAAAGGATGGGCAATTTGTTTCAACTGCTCTAGGCTTACTTGCTGCTGAAATTCCTGAGACATTTGTGCATGGATTCGTTCATACTCTTCGTGTAAAAATACATCACCTAATTGCTTGGGCTCGATGGGCTGCATAGTGCTTCCAATCTCCTTTTTTTGCACTACTTGTTCTTTCCCAGACTGATTAACCATCTGTTGCTCGCAAGCAGTGAGACTTATTCCCACCGCAACTACTAAAAGTAAGGGTTGGCAAATAGATCGTTTCATGAATAAACCCCTCTCGAAATTATCTCTATAACCATATCAAAATAACATTACAACTCACGAAACTCTGCCTTACGAGTAGCTTACTTTGCACCCCTGTCCTCCTACTTCCCTCCTTAATTCGTTAAGACTGAGTTAAGATCGAGTGTCTAAAATTCCTTCAGAATCATGATATGATAAACCCTAGAAGCATTTTGGAAAGGATACATACATAAAGGAGGAATGGTGCATGCTTCATGCACAACTTTTGGTGGTGGACGATGAGCTAGCCATCGGTAAAATGCTAACAACCGTTCTCTCTAAAGAAGGGTTTGAGCATGTGGATGTGGCAACCTCAGCCGAAGATGCCTTGAATGCCTGTCAGATTAAAACCTATGATCTTATCCTATTGGATGTCATGTTGCCTGGAAAAAGCGGAATAGAGAGTATAAAAGCCCATCTCCGTCGTTATTTACAATCAACAGAACATGAGCCAGTGCCAATCATTCCGGCTACAATCTATGATTTTGGCCATTTTCAGTTAGATGAACAAGCTGGAGAAGTGAGAGTAGCCAACAAGGTTGTCGATTTCCCCGCTCAGGTTTATCAGTTTCAGCGGATGGTTGATAATGTAATTGCAAATGCCATCCTGCATAATCCTGTAGGTACACCTATTGAAATTTGCTTGGTAGCTTGTGAAACGGATGGCTTGGATGTAGAGGGCTTCTCGTTAACGATCCGCGATTGTGGTACAGGAATGGAACCCGAAGTTACCCAACAATTATTCGAACGCTACTATCGTGGAACCAATACAGAAGGATTGACCCAAGGAACTGGATTAGGGATGGCAATTGCCAAAGAGTTAGCATTGGCACATGGAGGAGAAATTCAGGTGGCAAGTGAGCTTGGGCAGGGGACGACTATTCAATTTACATTTCATAAAGAGAAAAGTTTATTCCCTTCTGATCATCTAAAAAGCCTCTCTACCCACAGTAAATAATAAAAGTGGGTGAGAGGTTTTTTGAAATATTTTCGTTCGAGCACTTCAATTCTGTGATTCTATGTGACGAAAAAAGTAACGCATGACTTCATGTAGCACTAAAAGCTCCTTTCATGCGCCAGCTTTTTAAACACTACACTTCTCTCCCCACGCTCATGCCCTCCCATATTGCTCGTTTTGCATCCAATTCTCCTGCTTCTTTAGCTCCACCAATCAGATGAACTTTCATATCAGGTGGCAAAGAATCCACAAGTATCCGATTAGGCGTGCTTCCAGCAGCAATAATAACCGTGTCTGCCGGGATAAATACTTCTTGTTCTTTCTCTATAATACGCACACCATCTGGTAGAATTTCTTTGTACTCAATTTCTGTTTTCGTCACTACCCCGTGTTTCTTTAACAACGCCAGCACGGCCCAACGCGTGGTTTTACCCAGTCCAGTCCCAACGTGCTTGCCCCGGCGCAACAGCGTGATAGAGCGCTTGTTATGTTGCATGCTCACATATGATTTTGCCGGCACAATTCCATACTCTGCCAAATATTGACCTGATTCTGCTGAAAAGCTAGTGTTCGTTACCAATAAATGAGACAAATCGCAGGCAATACCCCCTGCTCCAATGATCACTACCTGTTGACCCACTGGTACCTTTCCTGTAAAAACATCAGCATAGCTTACGACATGTGGTAACTCCATTCCTGGAAGCTTTGGTGATCGTGGCGTCACTCCGGTAGCAAGAACCACTTCAGTCACTCCCTGAGCGACAAGTTTGTCACTGGTTGCCTCTTCTCCCAGATGCATCTGTACCCCAAGCCTCCGTAACTCATTCTCATAGTAACGGAGCGTCTCCTTAAATTCGCTCTTACCAGGGACCTGACTGGCAAAATTGAGTTGTCCACCTAACCGAATATTTTTCTCCCATAAAGACACATCATGTCCACGCAATGCCAACACTCGCGCTGCTTCCATCCCAGCTGGACCGGCTCCGATAACGGCCACTTTCTTGATCGCTTCTGCTGGCGTAATGCTGATATCCCATTCGCGCCCTGCTAACGGATTAACTAAACATGAAGCCGTCTTTCCTTCAAAAATATGATCTAGGCAAGCCTGATTACAGGCGATGCATGTATTTACTTCAGCAAAACGACCAGCTCTGCTCTTCGCAACAATATATGGGTCTGCCAAAAATGGACGCGCCATAGAGACTAGGTCACTATGCCCCTCTGCTACAATTTGATTAGCCAAACGAACATCGTTTATTCGATTGCTAGCAATAACCGGGATGCCAACTGCCTCTTTGATCGCTTTCGCTACCCAGACATATGAAGCCCGAGGGACCATCATTGAGATGGTCGGCACTTGCGATTCATGCCATCCAATTCCAATATTCAGGGCATCTATGCCAATTTTCTCCAACCATTTTGCAAATTGAACGGATTCTTCTAACGTCGTGCTATTTGGCATGACATCTAGTCCGGACATCCGAAAAAAAACAGGGTACTCAGGACCAGCCACTTCCTTAACTTGTCTAGCTATCTCCAGTCCAAAACGAGCACGTCGTTCAAAGTCTCCTCCCCATCCATCTGAACGTTGATTGGTCACAGGGGACAAAAATTGATTAATCAAATAACCTTCCGAACCCATGATTTCAACTGCGTCAAACCCTGCCTCTTTTGCTCGACGCGTTGCATTTGCAAAAGCCTGAATGGTATCTAAAATTAATTCCTCATTCATTTCGATAGGGGCCGTTCTATTAATGGGTGCTTGCAGTGGAGAAGGAGCTACAGGATCGAGACCAGTCATTTCCTTGTAAGCATAACGCCCCGCATGGAAAAGCTGTAGCGCAATCCTTCCCCCAGCATCATGGACTGCACGGGTCATATTATAAAGTGGTTGAATATGCTCATCTGCGTAAATGTTTGTAAAACCTACGCCGCCTCCCCCTTCTGGTAGGACGGCAGCGCCCCCGGTGACAATTAAACCTGCTTCCCCCTTTGCTCGCTCTACATAAAAGGCAGTAAGACGCTCATAACCATGATCTAATGCTTCCAATCCCACATGCATGGAACCCATAATGACACGGTTAGGAAGTTGTAAAGTAGCAATTTGAATCGGTTGGAAGATATGCGATAACATCCGACATCCCCACTTTCTATTTTTTGAATGAATGTTCACTCATTTCTCTACACACTTCAAAAACTCCTTTTTTTCTGACGATGTTTGCATTGCCCTGTTATAATAAAGGCAAATCATTCATTAAACAAAACTGGAGGAGATTACACTGGATACGATTGGATTTATTGGACTTGGTACGATGGGACTACCTATGGTACAAAATTTACTAAAAGCTGGCTTTCCTGTACATGTCGTTTCTAGAAGCCGTGGTCCTATAGAAAAAGCTGTTTCTTTTGGAGCCATTGAAGCTAAAAGCCCTGCTGATCTAGTGGAAAAGGTGGATGTCTTACTAACCTGCTTACCTCTTCCCTCCACGATTGAAGAAGTTTATTTTGGAGAAAATGGTATTTTAAGTGCCGATCTGACGGGAAAATTAGTGATTGATCACTCAACAGTAAGCCCCTTATTGAACCAACGTGTGTTTGATGCTATCACAGAAAAGGGTGGCTCTTACATGGATGCTCCTATTAGTGGTGGCCCCATGGGTGCTACTGCTGGCACTCTAGCTATCATGTGTGGCGGTCTAGAAAGCAATTATGAGCGAGCCAAACCGGTATTTGAAGCACTAGGGACGAATCTGTTCTACTTAGGTAAAATCGGCAATGGTAGCATTGCTAAGCTGATGAATAACTACATCATCGGAGTACATACAGCGGCTCTAGCTGAAGCTTTCATTTTAGCTACCAAAGCAGGGGTTGATACCACTCAATTGTATGAAGTTCTGTCTGCAAGCACTGGTGACAGCAAAATGTTGCATCGTATCGTTCCATTGGTACACCAACGTGATTTTGATGCTCGTTTTAGCAATCAATTGCTATATAAAGATATGCGTATTGCCGGAGAATTAGCTCAAGCGTACGAGTTGGACATGCCAATCAATAAGCTTGCTGAAGAAATGTACCAACAAGCTTGCGAAAGATATCCTAGTGAAGATATGGCCGCTTTGTTTAAAATTTATGAAGAAAAAACGGGAATTATGGTAAAAGAAAAGGCTCTCGATTGAGAGCCTTTTCACCTTTTTATCATGTTAATAAGTGATACGAACCAATTTCCCAACATGCGCTGCTAGGTTTGTAATCACTGTTTCCCACTCACTCTTCTCATCCATTGGATTTAATGGAAGCATAAAATGAAAATCGGCAATCCACTCTACTTCCGACTCCTGCTCTGGTGATAGCATGCGTTTTTTACTGGTGATAGCGATCTCTGGCACAATTGCCTGAGTAGCTTTCCACAAAGCATTGGTATCACGTCCATCTACAAGATAGGTAACCTCTACTTCAAATTCACACATATTTGCTTCTTCAAGCGGAAATAAGTGAATAAAAGCTACAGGAGCACCTTCCCTTGTTTCATCTTCCATGAATCTAATCTCTACTTCGTGGTACTCTTCCCCCTCTAAAATAGAGCGTTCTGTTTTAAGCAATACCTCTGTGGTTACACCGTAGGCTGAAAGTTCCTCATCCACTTTTGCTACCAATATATCTAACATAGTCTTCTTCCTCCTCATGATGCACTTCATTCATCATACTGAAATCAGGGGAAGCCGTAAAGTTACACAAAAAGAAACCGTTTTCACAAAAAGAAAAATGATTTCAGGATGTCGGATGGCAGTCTTTTTTGTCCAGAAATTCTGACAACCATATCCGTCTCACATCTTTGTTAGGACAGTATCCAAGCAGATAACTTTCTCCCAACATATACTTTTCTTTTAGCCACTCCTTATGCTTACCGAAGAAGGCATTTTGAAATTCGATTGGCATTTGTTGATATTCTTCCAACGCAGAAGGGTGTTTGAGGAAATAATCTTCATCATACAGGATTTCATCATCGTTCTGACGACTAATAAAATACAAGAATAAAAGAACAAGGCCTGTATTCACCAAAAACAGTGTCATACCTATCTCCCCTTTCCCTTAAAGCCAATTCCATTAGTACATTACGTATATCCCTATAAATATTCTGATTGTTCTTTTTATTTTATCACGTTTTTACTCTTTGGTAACTACTTCATATCCCCTACTCAACAAATTATTTGGAAAAATTTCATAAATCATGAGGCATAATAAAAAACCAGTTGGAGATCTCCAACTGGTCTGATTATAAAAGGTTGTATGCTAAGCATATTCAAGCATTTGTATTCATGGTATCCGTTCAGCCTTTAGGACGCCTGTCTATCTGGCAGTATTACACTTCCAACAGAAGGTGAACTAGGAGATGAGGGTGGCGTGATAGTTACCGGTGGTGGTGTTACTTCATGATTAGAGGCTGGGGTGTTCTGTTGGAAAGTAGGTGCGTCCATAATATCAGCTGGCGGTGAGTTGCCCTCTGATTGCGATCCACTATCTCCACCAATAGTTTCTGAATCATTCACACCGTTTTGTTGCTCTTGATCGGTACCCTGTTGTTGCTCATTCATGGTGCCGTTCTTGTTTGTTTCAGAATCTTTTTCTTCTGGTTGGACTTTGTTTACGGATTGTTTTGATTGAGTTGATTCCTGTTTCTGTTTCGGTTTGGAATTGTTTACATATTCCACAACTTGATTATCAAATGGAGAATCATTGTAATCAATTTTAGCTAACTCATTGCTATCTAGCTTCATAGCAGATTGTAGCGTTTGGCGAATCTCATCTCTTTTGCTCGTTGGTAACAGTGTATAGCTTGTGCTTGAGCTCCAGAAAGCCCCGCTGTCTACTACAACGAAATTATCCATGTTAAAGTTTTTAAAGTCATTCGCAATGCCTAGTATTTGTTGCTTACTAAAGTCAGTGTGCACATGATCACCAGATGTCTCAATCACTTTAGGTAATTTAGCAAAACCTTCGATCGACAACATCTTATTCATAATTTCCTTAATTACTTCCTGCTGTCGATTGTTTCGATCAAAGTCGTTGGAATAATACTTGGTCCCGCGATTATCATGACGATGGCGCACATAATCAAGTGCATTCTTACCATTCAACACTTGTCTACCTGGATTAAGGTTAATATGCGTGTTATCAGTTGGATCATCGTATACGAGTCGACGATCTATATTGACTTCCACTCCACCTACTGCATCAACGACCGCTTTAAATCCATTAAAGTCTACCTCTACATAGTGGTTAATCGGAATGCCTAACACTTGTTCGAGAGTCTTTTTGGTTAACGTAATTCCGTTTTCTGTAGGCGTTTGCCCTTTTGCTTTTGCCTGACGCCGCTCAACCTCTCCATTGGCAAATACAGCATTCACCTTATGATATCCTCGGTAGCCCGGAATTTTTACTCGAGTATCCCGAGGAATAGAGATCATTGTCACTTTTTTCGTATCTGGATCAATGACTCCAACAATCATTACATCGGTATTAACGGAACCTGTCTCTTCCCTGGTATCCCGTCCCAACATGACGACAGAGATAGGTTTACTGGAGCTGTAGCTCGAATCAACAGGTAATGTACTTTTCACATCTTGATAAGGATCTTCCGTTGCTTTATTCATAGCATCATCGATTGTTTTGTACACATAGAAGGCATAGGCGCTACCACTCAAAATCAGTAAAGCTAGTAGGGTGAGAAGAATTACGCGCAGCTTTGTCTTCTTTTTCTTGGGTTTCTTCGGTTTGGAAGCGGTGCGCTTACTCGTGTTCGCAACCGTTTCTTGCATATGTAATCAGTCTCCTTATGTGACAAAAAATCTTGTCACTCGCAATCTATGTTCCTTCGTTAGACAGCCAACTTCTTGGAAAAATTTCAACTCTAGCCTCTTGTCTCACAATTCCCATCATTATAAATTGAGTTTTCGTAAAGTGAAATAGAGCTTTACACCTATTTTAGCTAAAAACTACATCCTCTATCATACCACAAGCATGTGGGATTTTGTAGAAAAATGTCTATCATAATAGAAACCCCTTTCGCTAATGAGAAACGAAAAGGGGTCGGAAAAATGTAGCTAGCAAGTACTTACTAGGAGAACACAGAAGAGCTATTGCATCCCATGAGGTGCCTGGCTAAACCCTTGTACTGGCTTGCTTTCATTCTCATGTTTTGCATTTTGACCACTATGGTGAGCATCTCCGCCATGACGAATATGATACTTATCGTTTTTGCCTTTGATTTGCTTTGCCATCTGCTCTCCTCCTTTTATCTTGCTTCCTCTATTGTGTGAGTATACCGCTTTCGCCATGCATAGATAGGCCAGAAATAAAACATCCCGTCTCACTTAAATAGCAAGACGGGATGTAAGTGATTATGCTTTTTGCCTAGTAGCAGCTATAACCAATTCAGTGATGGCTGGTGGATAAATCTCAGGAGCACCATAGAGGCGGAACTTGCCATTCTCTACAAGTCCAGTGATAGCAAACATGCTCCACCCCTCGTTCATCACTATTTCTTGTTCTGTTACAAATGAGAGTTGTTCACCATTTTGACGCGTTAAGGCATACTCAGGCTGTTTTTTGCCAGCGTAAGCAAACATTTCTTCCAGCACCACTTGCGGTTGCAAGGAAGCTTGGTGCAGAGAATGAACAGCTTCTTTGGACAACAGAGTACGCATACGATACGCTTCTGGCAAATCTTCTTTTAGTTGACCAATCAAGCTCAGCATGTCAGCAGTCAAGAAAATCTTATGCTTCTTATCTAGCCATTTGAAGAATGCTGTAAGTACAGAAAGCAAATTGATTGCCAAGGTTTTGGAAGGAGAGTCTACACGTTCCAATACATCATGAGCTAAGAAATAAGCGACATGCTGAATACGTAATGTGTTCCAATCAAACGAAGGACTAAATGCATTACGGATAAATGTACGGAACAAATTCATAGTTTCATCATATTTTTTCATCGTTAGCTCAGACTTTCCTGCTGTCATTTCCTCTACGAAAGAAGCAATGTCAGCTAACACTTCTGGGCGAACAGTAAAAATACTCTCCGGCAGACCTTCGATTAACGGACGATCCAACAAGTTAGCTACATGATGAAGGCGATTTGGCATGGACAGTTTTGTTTTTAGCACTTCTACGTTCATAAAGCGCGCAATACCGTGGCCCATCCCCTCCTCTTGTTCTAACTTCTCCACGATCTGATCAAGAGCATCTTTTAACTCTTGCTTATCAGAAGCGGCTACCAACAATGGTGGTACGTCCTGAAGCTCTATCTGAGGCGTCTGTACCCATTTCTCCGTAAAGTAGCTCTGGATAGTCCATTGCAACACTTTAGGTGGTAATATAGGTACACTTGTGATGAACAAAGTACCTTGAGCCAATCTAGTTCCTGTCGAACTTAACTGAGTAATAAGCACTTCTTCTGTTGGAACACTTAGCTGAAGCGCATCACTCGCCCTTTCGACACCTGGTTTATATCCTTCAATAGTCAGTCGATTTTTTTCTAAAATCAATTCAGCTGCTACCTCATGAAGTTCCAATAAGGCACTATCCAAAGAACGAATCAGGAACTCGTCCTTTTGCGTAGCATAAATCCAAATCTCGTGAGAAGCTTCTTGCTTTTTAGATTCAAAGGAACCATGTGTTTTTAATAAGCGTCTGATTTCAGGAGCGTGCACACCTTCATAAACGAAGCGAACCATGCTCTCTTCCTCAGGTTCTTGCTCATAGCTTACACCTTGTTCATTTAAACGCTTGTAAAGAGCTAGTGAAATAGCTTCTCTATCCGCACTCTGAACATTTTTTACAATAGATAGCAATTCTTTTTTTAAAGAAGCACTTACCATTAAACTACCTGAAAAGATAGAATCACGGTAGCCGAGAGGAATTAACCTACCTAGCAATAGTTGTCCTGGTTTTAGTACAACGGATTGGGAAGGGATTAGATTGCGTTCCTGATTGTCGTACACATCAGTAACGACAGTCATATTTTCTGTAACAGATGTAATCTCGTATAGACCCAATTGAAGATGTAACAAACCATCTTTTATCTCTTGATCCATTCGTTTACCGTATTGAGCGATGAAATGTTCAAGGATAGAAACACCCTCGTTTTTCACATCGAACACGTACCAATTCATAAAATGGTCCATCCAGCGTGGTTGGAACAGCTCTTTTATAGAAAGGCCCGTTTCTTCAGCAAAACGATCTCTCGCCCTACTTATTTCTAAATCGCTTACATGCTGCACGACATACTTGGTTAGACGTTCTGTCCAAGTAGCAAACTCTTTGCGCAGCTTTTGCTCGCGAGCCATACGTACATGGGCAATGTCCGTTACAACACCACAGCACTTTTTATATTTCTTACCGCTGCCACATGGACACAGTTCATTTCTACCGACTGACATGGGGGGTTGTTTCTCCTTTCGACCCAGCTAACCTTCAGCTAGGAATTGCCACAATCCTTCTAGTTATATCGCATTTCCCGAATTGATTGCAAGTTATTCTACCCGAATATCTAGTAATCAATACTAATATCTGCGTATGCTTCCCATTTTTCAATAAAAAGTTGTAGCTTTTTGATAAGCTTCTCAACTCTTTCACGTTCAGCAACACATTCAGATATCGCTTCTAATTGATTGGTGGAAAAAAACTGCACCACCAACATTTCCATATGCTTTAAACGAGCCTCATACTGCAAAATGATCTCTCGGATCACATAAAATCTCTTTTCCATGCAAATGGACTCTTCTGTTTTCATTATTCTTGATCTAATGTAGTCACAATTGTTTTGATGTCGGTAACTACCTGTTCGTTTTTATGTTTCTCTTTCATTAGGATTTCAATCGCATCCATGTTACTTTCTTGGAAATGTGAAATAACCTCTTGGGACATTTCTGCATTGCGTTGATCCAAAAGAGACGCTGCCTTGCTTAATAGTTGTTCTACTTCTGTTAATACGTTTTTCGTTTGCGTTGTAATCATGATTTTTTCCTCCTGTACCGGTTCTAAATTTTTTCCTTGTGGTTCGGTTTGCTCAAGTGCTGGTTTTTCGACGAGAGTATCTGTCGTAGCCACTTGTGCCTCTGCGGCTTCCACTTCCTGTATAGCTATTGCCGTATCATCTTGGCCGTTTACGTAAATGTTTTCACCGTTAACCGTAAAGCGTCCGTCCAATTCTGGTGCAAAAATACTTTCTTTAATGGACAGCTTCAACTCATTCTCCACCATGTGGAACAAAAGTCGGATGGAGAGTCTGTCGATTGCTTTACTAACCAAAAATTCATAAATGGAGTCATTGGCGAGCTTCCATTCAGCAAGATACCAACGATCATCTCCATCGTACTGAATAAAACGTGGGTCTTTATCCAGTGTTAGCAATTTCGTGATCTGATTCCAGGAAAAATGGGTATGTTGACGCAATTCACGCATCATTTGGTCTAAATTTTTGGGAGAGTGGGATTTTCTCACAAAACGATATGCCTGATCAAATAATTGATGTGGTTGGTAAGAAAGCTCTAGTATTGCTTCCGTTCTTCCAACCTTTATGGGCGAATCAGTAAGCTGCATGGCTTCGGAGAGGGTTGCTTCCGCGCTTTTTCCATTTGGCATAAGACTCAGTTGCTCTTCTAGGCGCGCAATGATATCAGTTCTTGGAAGTGAACGCTCCCCTGGCCGAAAAACCTTCTTGATGTAACTAGCGATGGTATATGTTGGCCTCTTCATGAACATTCTCCTTCTGCATTGCAAAGACTTTCCACAAGACGGAATAGTAACCTATATTCTACATCAAAGCAGAAAATCCTACATTTAGTATTGTTTTTTTATGACTGAATGTGATTTTGTAACAGCCTCGTTATCATTGTAATCGCATACATGCTGATCAATTATAGATTCTTTCCGTTTTTTCAGAAACAACTTGCTTGTTCCGTAACCTTTTTCTTTCCTCAAACGTAATGGTAAACATAACGTGTAAATAGCATCTTTGATTTACAGATGGAAATAAAATAGTAGGGATTGGTGGTGGATTTACTACCTCTTCGGTATATAATGGGGAGAGGTTTTGACAGAGTTTATGAACTGGAGGAATTAACGTTGGATTCTACTGTTGTACAAGCCCTCAGCACCTTTGCTGGTTCCTATTCAGTCGTTGGCTGGATTAGTATTTTTCTATCTAAATATGCAGAATACCTATTTTATCTGAGTATCCCGGTTTACTGGTTTTTTGGCAATCGTAAAAATAAACGAATGATTATCCAAACGATTATTGTTTGTTGTATTTCCATGGGACTTAGCTGGTTGTTAGGCCAGCTTATTCCTCGCGATCGCCCATTTGTTACATTGCCACTCATACCATTAGTACCGCATGACGCGGATGCTTCTTTTCCAAGTGACCATGCTACAGCAGCATTAGCCATCGCGGCAACCTACTGGTACTTTATTAAGCCAAAAGGTAGACGCTTCTGGATGACACTCGCAGTCGGGGTCTCTCTTTCCCGCGTATTCATTGGTGTGCATTATCCAACAGACGTTTTATCCGGTATGGTACTCGGCATGAGCTGTGCTTACGCTATTCACAGCTTACTCCCAAGATTTCCTCAAGTAGTAAGCTTAATTGATCAGGGCATTCTTTTGTACGAGAAAATTGAAAGTGCGATTATACCAGCAAAAAAATCAGCTACACGCAAAAAACAGCACACGATCGAATAATCTTTCTTGAAAAAAGACCTTTTCACCACTTGAAACTTCAGCAAGTTTCATGATGAGAAGGTCTTTTTGTTTTCCTATTTTTTCGCCTGCAACATTGCTCCTAGCTTCAAGGACATAGCTACATTGCGCGCCGTCCGCTCCATATTTTGAGCCCCTTCTTGCAAAATCTCTTCTAAGGGAGCCAGATGCGGAATGATCGGGAATAAAAGATCAATTCCATACTCATGCACAACATTGCTTTCCTCGGTCAGGCAACCCGCAATTCCGATCACTGGAACATGATACTGCTTTGCAGTTTTGGCTACACCAATCGGGGTTTTACCATGAATGGTCTGAAAGTCTACGCGCCCTTCCCCTGTGATGACAAAATCAGCATCCTGCACATGTTTTGCCAACCCAGTAGCCTCTATTACGATCTGAATACCACGTTTTAATTCACATTGAAAGAAAGCTAATACACCTGCTCCTAGACCACCTGCTGCCCCAGCTCCTTCAATCTGATCAACATCTTTACCAAGGCATTCTTTTAATTTCTTCGCATAATGTGCTAAATTTTTATCCAGAAAAGCTACTTGCTGTGAGGTTGCCCCTTTTTGCGGTCCAAATACTGCGGAAGCCCCCTTTGGTCCTGTCAATGGATTATCAACGTCACAAGCTACTTCAAAGGTTACCTGTTGTAGACGCGGGTCAAGACCACTTATATCAATTTGATCAAGCTTACCAAGCTCTCCGCCCCCGCTACCAAGATCTTTACCGTTCTGATCTAGTAACCGTACCCCTAATGCCTGTGCTACACCGGCACCGCCATCATTCGTTGCACTTCCACCTAATCCTAGTATGATATGTGTAACGCCTAAATCCAAAGCATGAAGAATCAGTTCACCAGTCCCCCGCGTTGTTGTGAGAAGCGGGTTTCTTTGTTCACGCGGCACTAGCTGCAAACCAGAAGCTGCTGCCATCTCAATAACCGCCGTCTTTTTATCGCCCAATAAACCGTAGAATGCATCCACAGGTTGATCCATAGGACCCGTCACTTTACAAGTAACAATCTCTCCACCAGTAGCATCCACCAGCGATTGAACCGTACCTTCTCCACCATCTGCCATCGGTACCAATACACACTCTGCATCAGGGAAGACTTCTTTTACTCCTTTTTCAATTGCTTCTGCCGCCTGCAAAGCTGTAAGACTTTCTTTAAAAGAATCCGGTGCAATAACGAATTTCATGGTTGTCTCTCCTCTCAGGTGTTACCCTTGCTATTTTTTTAGCCAAGAATTTGGAAGATACCAAACAAAAGGGTAGAAATTACAGCAAGCACCAAACCAATAGCTGTTTCATAAGGAATTAAGCGCAAACGTTCTTTCATCGCCATATTGACGCTACCACCTGTTGCATGGAAGAAGCTTCCGTGTGGCATATGATCAAATACGGTTGCACCTGCATGTATCATCGCTGCTGCTGCAAGTGAGCTTACACCTAACTCAACGATCGTACTACCAAAAACAGAACTTGCTACCACGGTACCAGCTGTTGTAGAAGCCGTAGCCAAAGACATTAGCGCACCGCTAATTGGTGCCAGCAGATAGGCTGGGAGACCGGATGCCGTCAATCCTGAAATAATAACGCCTTTTAACTCTGAGTTGGCAATAATTCCTGCAAGTGTCCCTGTACCAATCAACATGATTGCTACACCAGACATTTTTCCTAACCCATATATCGCATACTGATTAATTTTCTTTGCACGCCCCATAGCAATTGCACCTACAAGACCACCAACTGGTAAAGCAATTAGCGGATCTATATTGATGTTGAATAGAGGACGCAAAGCCAGCAGAACAATCGCTGTAAGCGGTGCCAAAATAGCTGCTCCAAAACTCGGTAATGTACTTCTATCAACTTCATTAATTTCACTTTTTTCTACTTTGCTTCCTTTTTGCGACAGACGCTTGGCAATAAAGTAGGTCACTACTACTCCAAAGATAGCTGGAATAATTCCTGCCGCCATCACGGATGTCAATGGTACGTAAAATGTATCTGCTGCTGCGATCGTGTTAGGATTCGGTGACATAATGTTACCAGCTTTTCCTCCACCAATCATCGCAAGCAAAATTCCCATTTTAGATATATCAGCGCGCTGCGCGATTGCAAGAGCAATCGGAGCTACGGTAATAACAGCTACGTCGATAAAAACTCCCACAGCTGTCAAAATCATCGTCGCGATAGCTAGTGCTAGTAGTGCTCTGGTTTCGCCTACTTTTTTCACAATGGTCTCAGCGATCGTGGATGCTGCTCCCGATTCAATTAGTACACCAGCCAAGACACCAGCTGCAAGGATACGTAGGACAGCTGGAATAACTCCCTTGGTGCCTTCAATCATTAGGGTCACGGTGTCTGGCAAACTGACTCCCCCAATAATACCACCAATCAAGGCACCAGCTATCATTCCATAAGCAGGCGGCACTTTACGTAAAATAAGGACGATTGCTACAACCAACGCTGCTAATGCCCCGAAAACGCTTACGGTTACATCCATGTGTGACTCCTCCTTCTGATTTTTGCTCTATTTGAATGATTGTTATTTCCTGTCTTTATCATAGCGCTTTCATGTAAGCGGATTCATCATCTATAAAAACAAAACTCCCGTCTGCAGGACAAGGAGTTTTTGTTCATTTGCACAAAAAGGGTTGCTTGATTTTAAGAAACTGGAAATTGTTACTCCATCACACTGTCTGGTCATTAATCGCTACTTACATGCTTACTCGGTTTTCAGCTTATACAGCCACATAGCAAATTGCAACGAGATCAAGTCACTAATTCGCTTGGGATCTTTTCCAGTGATGTCATGAATGCGTTGTAATCGGTATCTGAGCGTATTACGGTGAATAATGAGCCGCTTAGCAACTCTGTGCAACTCACCCTCTTCGATCATATAAGCTTGTAAGGTTTGCTGGAGCTCCCCACTTTTATCCAGATTAATAAGATTCTTATACACCTTGATCATCTCATCAGATTTCCAAGAATCCTGTACCGATACCATCAAAGTCTCATTTATGAAATCATCATAGTAATAAACGGTTAATTCTGGAGCCATAGCTTTACCAGCAATCAAAGTGTCTTGAGCAGACTCATAGCAATGCCGTAACCCTTCAGCACCCGAAAAAGCTTTTCCCACCGATATTTTAATAGGTGTGATTAACTGATTTTTAAGCAATGATAAAATTTGCTCAACACCTTCACAAATAGCTTCCTCATCACGATAATGACGTGATTCTTTTACTAATACAATCTGCTTAGAATTCTTAATTGCCATCATCTCAATGGTATCGCGCGTCTCCAATAAACCAACCATTTGGCGTAATGTGGTGTAAGCTCGATCATCCGAAATCCCTTTATCCATTAATTCAATGACCACCGCCACCCTCTTAATGGATAAATCGATTTGCAACCGCCTAGCCTGTTCCTTCCATAAGGTTACATTTTGCTGTTCAGAATGTATGATCGACAACAAAAAATCTTCACGTAACCGCTTATCCAGCTTGGCTTGCTCTAGTAGATAGGATTGTTCTAGAAACATCTCTGCTGTCATTTTGACAAGCTCCCCATACTTCGTCACTTCCCGAGGATCGCCAGTTATACCAATAACACCTACAATTTCGTTTTGGAATTGAATAATTAAATTGGTTCCAGCCTGAACACCAACCAGACGGGTCACATCTTCTGGGTATACTTCAAAACGACCTTTACGCTCAATAGCAATAACCGCACCTTCATGCTTTTGATGTAGCCTCTTTTTATCACCTGAAGCGATAATATATCCATGCTCATCCATCACGTTTACGTTATAACCAATTACCTTCATCATGCGAGTAACAATTGCCTGCGCGAGCTCTTGTGTAACTTGCAACACTCCGACCACATCCCTTTATTGTTCCAAAAAACCATCGGCTAAGGCTCTCACCTCTTTCGATGGTTTTTTGTATAACATAGTAGATAGCGTTATGCAAAGTAGAAGTAACGCAGATAGACGTATAAGTGAGATATGAGTAGCGTAATGATTGTAATCGGGAACGCTACCTTGAAGAACATTCCAAAGCTAATCGGATATTTTTCTTTCGTAGCCATCCCTACAACAATTACGTTAGCGCTGGCCCCGATAATCGTTCCGTTACCACCCAAACAAGCACCTAGCGCAAGGCTCCACCACAGTGGCTCCAGATTAGTAATACCAAGGCTCCCCATTTCTTTAATCATTGGGATCATCGTAGCTACGAACGGAATGTTATCAACAAAAGCAGACGCAATCCCACTCATCCACAGAATGATAAGAGATGTCTTCATGGTATCGCCTTGTGTGAATACGATTGCTTTTTCAGCCAGAGAAGCAATAACCCCCGTGTTCACCAGACCAGATACCAATACAAATAATCCTGCAAAGAAGAAGATAGTATTCCACTCCACTTTAAGTAAAGCCTCTTCTAAATAATGCTCTCCTGTCAATAATAGCAATAAGAAAGCTCCCACTAATGCAATCGTAGCAGATTCTAAATGGAATACGCCATGCAAGCCAAAGCCAATAATGGTTAGTGAAAGAACCGTTAATGATTTCTTTAATAAAGTAGGATTAGTTAATTCCTGCTTTTCATCCAGTAACATTAGTTTCTGTTGTAATTCTGGTGTTGTCTGTAATCCCTTGCGATAAACCAATAGCAAGTAAATGATGGTGACTACGAGTATAATAGCTATCGCCGGAGCCATATGTACCAAGAAAGCCACAAAGGTTAATTCAGGTACAGCACTCCCAATCATGATGTTTGGCGGATCACCAATCAACGTTGCAGCTCCCCCTACATTGGAGCAAATGATCTCACTAATCAGATAAGGAATCGGATTTACTTTCAGCTGACGAGCAATACTAAAGGTGATAGGTACCATGAGGAGAACAGTCGTTACGTTATCCAACAAAGCAGAAGCAAAGGCTGTAATTAAACTCAAGGCAATCAGAATTTTAACAGGGTCTCCCTTTACTGCCTTAGCCGCCTTAATGGCAACGAAGGTAAAAACGCCTGTTTGTGCGGTTATACTCACGATAATCATCATCCCGATTAATAGCCCTAGGGTATTAAAATCGATATGATGAATCCCTTCTTCCTGCGTAACTATACCCGTGAGGATCATGAGTAATCCCCCTGCCACCGCAACGATCGTGCGGTGCAGTTTTTCACTGATAATAAAAGCATAAGTAATTAGAAAAATCGCAATTGCTAGTAATGCTTGATTATCCACTTGATAACCTCTCTTTCTTTCTCCTGAAGTTTATTGTTATATTATCCAAAAGATGGATGTAAAAAACGACAAAAAGAGCCCATCTAATGACAGGCTCCTCCATAACACATTCATATCAAGTTTACACCCTTTAGAATACCGGGATTTTGATCATTTGTAAAGTAAATTATCATCAAGTATTGATGGGTCCCTTCAACTTGATCTGCCCCGTGAGCGTTACATCATAGCCCCCGATCGCTTGTAATTCTTGTTTAAATGCCTCACTTTGTAACAATTGAATGAGACTGTTGACCCAATAATGACTCTCTTCCGTTACTAACATAACCAAATCGTAGTGTTCTTGAATCAAGGGGACAAATTCCACATCTACAATCTTAGCAGCTTTTTCAATCCCAATTCCTACGTCTGCTGATCCTCTAGCTACAGCCGTAGCGACTGCTAAATGACTATGTTCTACATGATCAAAATAACCTGATAGTCGGGATGGCTCAAGCTGATGAAGACGCAATTGTTCATCTAACAAAACTCTAGCTCCAGAACCCGCTTCCCGATTTACCAGTCTAACTCCTGGCTTTTGTAAATCAGCCCACGTACACAGCTGCAAGGGATTCCCCTTTGCTACATACAAACCTGAATGGCGAGCCATCATATGGACAATGAGGTAAGGCCGTCCCGTTAATATGCGTTGTACATAGGGCAGATTGTAGGTACCACTGTCCCCATCAAATAGGTGCGTACTCACGATATGTGCTTCGCCTCGATAGAGTGAGACCAAGCTATTTAAACTTCCTTGGTAGGAACGAAGCGCCCGGATGCTGCCTACTTGCTTCTCTAAATGGGAGGCAAACAAATCTAGCGCCATATCTTGTCCACTTATGATAACTGACTGGATTCCAACAGAAGCTGGTTTATCTGATACGATAGATTTTCCTACTTGAGGAAGGGGGGTAGCGTTACTAGATTTTTTCGATTTTGTTTTTTGCTTGTAGGAATCCAAATCACTTGCATCTACTCGCATCTGTCTACCAACCCGATAAGCAGAGAGCTCCCCCTTTTTTATGAGGTCATATACCGTCAGCTTGGATACTCGCAGAATATTGGCAATTTCTTCTGTGGTATAGGAGATATCTTGAGTCATGGCTAGCCTCCTTTTTACCGAATCTATTTGTTTGTAGAAATATCTTACCATAACAAGTAATCCAAGCTATAATGTTCTTAATTAGATATATCTAAATATAACTAATTATAACCACTTATATCAAAGGAGAGTCTTTCATGTTAGTCTCGCGTAAAAAAAAATCAATTCTGAGCAGTTTGGTCAGTTTCTCCTTGTTACTTGCAACAGTAGGCTGTTCCACCCCAGCACCATCTACCACACAACCTACTACTGACCCCAAATCACAACAAGCTAAAACAGAAATCTTTGTGTCTGCGGCAGCCAGCATGACCGATGTGCTCCAAGATGTGAAAAAAGAATACGAAACGAAGCATCCTGATGTTACACTAACCTACAATTTTGGCGGATCAGGCAAGCTCGCACAACAAATTGAACAGGGAGCACCAAGCGATCTCTTTATCTCTGCCAGTTCTAAGGATATGAATTCATTAAAGGAGAAAAGCCTCATTGCTGAAGACTCCCTAACAAAACTGGTCACTAATGAAATGGTGTTGATTGCACCTAAAGAGAGTACAATCTCCGTTGATTCTTTTGAGAAAATAACGCCTGCATTAGTAAAACAATTTGCCATTGGAGAACCCAGCTCTGTGCCAGTCGGACGTTATACAGAGGAAGCCTTGACAAAATTGGGTCTCTGGGAAAAAATGAAGCCAACTATGGTTTATGCGAAAGACGTACGTCAGGTATTAACCTATGTTGAATCAGGAAACGCTGAACTAGGTGTAGTGTATAAAAGTGATGCACTTACATCAGATAAGATAAAAATTCTAGCAACAGCTAATCAAGAATGGCACAGCCCGATTGTCTACCCTGCCGCCTTAGTAAAAGTGACAAAGCACCAAAAGGAAGCTCAAGAATTTTTAACGTTCCTTACCACTGATTTTTCAAAATCTGCCTTTGAGAAATATGGATTTCATCCTGTAAAATAGTTAACTTATCTTTTATGTATATGCAGAGCAAAATAAAGTGAGGGTACCTTTTCATGCCTGACATTTCTTATTCCCCGCTCTACCTGTCGTTGCAGGTAGCGGGGATTTCCACTATCGTTGTCTTTATCAGCGGGTTATTTATCGCCTATTGGTTCTCTCGTCGTCAATTCTTTGGCAAAAGTATTCTGGAAGCATTGTTTCTATTGCCCCTCGTGCTTCCCCCAACCGTTGTCGGGTTTGGTCTACTTCTGCTGTTTGGTAAAAACGGAATAATCGGCAAATTTTTATTGGAGTCTTTTCAGTTTCAAATTGTATTCACCTGGGTAGGAGCAGTTATTGCTTCTGCTGTGGTCTCTTTTCCTCTGATGTATCAAGCTGCTCATGCTGCCTTTCAAAATATGAATAGGCGCTACGAACAGGCTGCCATCATGCTTGGTGCTTCCCCTTGGCGCGTCTTCTGGACCGTCACGCTTCCTTTATGTTGGCCAGGATTATTGGCTGGGCTTGTGCTTTCCTTTGCCAGAGCACTAGGTGAATTCGGGGCCACACTCATGCTAGCAGGCAACATTCCTGGAAAAACAGAAACACTCCCCATCGCCATCTATTTTGCTGTCGAGGGTGGGCGTATGGAAATCGCTGCCTTTTGGGTAGCCATTATCGTTGCCATCGGCTTTAGTACTATCCTTTGGCTTAACTGGTGGAGTAAGCATACGTTAAATCGTCACACACAGATCAAAGATTAGAAGTCAATCTTACGTAGATGAGGTATTTCTATGCTCCAAGTCCAAATCATGAAAACACGTGTGCATTTTGCGTTAGAAGCATCATTTGTTGTTCATAACGAGATTGTCGTCCTGTTCGGTCAATCTGGTTCAGGAAAAACCAGTATCTTGGAATGTATTGCTGGCTTGCTCACGCCAGATGCAGCTCAGATCACACTACATGGACAAGATTTATGCACTCCAATAGGTAGCGTACCTCCCCAAAAACGAAATATCGGCTATGTCTTTCAGGATTACGCTTTGTTTCCTCATATGACTGTCGAAAAAAATATTTTGTACGGTATCCATTCCAGAAAACAGGAGGTAGATACGTCCTTCTTGCAGGAAATATGCGAAACACTCGGTATTCGTCATCTTTTGCAAAGCTATCCGAGTAAAATCTCAGGTGGGGAAAAGCAACGTGTTGCCTTAGCTCGCGCTCTTGCAATCAAACCAGATTTGTTGCTTTTAGATGAACCCCTATCAGCCCTTGATCCTGTAACAAGAGCAGAGTGTCAGGATGAGCTGCTACGCTTGCATCAGCTCTGGAACATACCCGTCTTATTAGTCACTCATGACGAATCAGAAGCATACAAGCTAGGAAACAGAATCCTACGCTTACGGATGGGGAGGATAGAGGAAGAAGTGCGAGTACGCCCACTTCCTCACCTTGCTTCCACTACACACAAAAAAAGCTGACGTATGGAGCAACCCACGTCAGCTTTTTTCATACACATAATCTGCCTTATATTCAAAATTGTACGTTATGGTGACCTAAAATCCTCTCCATACCTTCCTCTTTAACACAGGCGCATAATGCCATTCTTGCTCTTCTGGCATCTCTTGTAAGGTGTTGCCTAGCGCATTCATTTTACTATCGATTTGATCAAGATAATGGAAAATGACAGCGGTTGGAGTTTTACCGGAAACAGCGCTTCCCCATCCCATTTCCAAGTCACCATGATGGCTTAAAATGCAATGCTTCAAATGCAAAACTTCACTATCATCTAATGGAATAACTAGGTCCGAACATGCCTGCGTCACCATTTCTACTCCCATAACTAAATGACCAATCAACTGCCCAGGCGTCGTATATTCAGGTGCCACCGGGTCTGATAACTCATACAATTTTCCGATATCATGCAAGATGCAAGTCGTAAGGAGCACATCATGATCTACCTGTGGATAGAGCGGTAATAAGCGTTTGCCCAAATCTAATAAGGAGACAACATGCTCCAATAAACCTGAGTAGTAGTGATGATGCATTCGTACACCAGCAGGGAAAGAACGCATCCGTTCATAAACGTCTTCTTTTCCGATCAGATGCGAGATGATGGCGCGAAGTGTTGGACTTTGAATATCGGAAATATGACTTTCCAGCTTAGCCCACAATTCATCTGTAGCATATTTGGAAGTAGGGACTAGTGATTCCATCAAAACCTCGTCTGCAGGAGTGGCATGGCGTACACGTTGAATGACCAACTGCTTTTTACCACGATACATCTGCACCTGAGCATCAATTTTAACGATAGATTTTACTTGAAGGTTTTCTTTTAATTCATCCGTTACATCCCAAATCTTTGCTGGCAAACTACCAGATCGATCACCAATTTCTAAATTCATATATTCACTCTGGTTACTAGCTACACCAATTTCTCTACTTTTAACGAGACAAAAGGCAATTACGCGTTCTCCCTCCACATAATCAGCCAAAAATTTCATAACTAATTCTCCTTTGTTTTATGGAAAAGGAGAGCCTCAATCTTTTTCAAGATCTTGGTCCCTACTAAATCATCCGCTTTCTGAATGACATCCGTAATTACCTGTAGTAGATCATCTTTTCCATTCCAGTGCTCTTGTACAATGACTTGCTCGGTGCTAATTAAAATTTTGCGCAGGGCATATACGGATAAGACAATGTCATCTAGATAACCAATAGGTCCCGTTAGCATTTCAGGAATCAAATCTACTGGCGAAATAAAATAGGCAACGACAAATGCGGCTGTAGCCTTGGATCCAGTAGGAACACGCTTGTCCACCATCAATCTGGCCAAAAGGACAAATAGATCAGGTGCAAGTAAAATATACTGAGTAGAATCCTCCGGCATGCCTTTGCTACGAATGAACTTCTCCACTTTTTCTCTTAGCTTATCATAAAATCGTTGATGATTTTTTGACAACAGCATGATTTGATCATCATTCATTCGGCTTTCCTCCCGCTCTTTTTCTGCAAATACGCTGATAAACATATACCACAAGAACCACTACGACAAAAGCGAGTAGAATCCATATGGTCACTTTTTTAACAGCTAGTTGGAATACTCTCTCCCAGCTCTCACCTAAAATGAGCCCCAAACTAACAAACAAAGCGGTCCAAAATGCCCCTCCCGCATAAGCTAAAATAGCAAACGTGCGAAAACGCAACTCTGTAATTCCAGCAAAGTAGGCAGTATACTGACGAATCCCCGGCAAAAAATAGCCGATGGGAATAGCCCACTTTCCAAACCGTTGAAACCATTCCTCTGTCTTTTTATACACTCGATATCCTTTTTCAAAAGGCTTCAAGCGCTTTTCTATAAATGGATGTCCCAATTTAAAACCAATCCAATAAGCTGCCGTCATTGCACTAATGGAGCCTAGATAGCAGACTAAAAATGTAGGTAGAAAATGCAGATCTCCTCTAGATACTAAAAATCCAGAAAAAACCAGCAGAGTCTCCTCAGGTACAGGCAATCCTATCAAACCAAAAAAGAATAGTCCATATAGAGCAAAATAACCATATTGTGATATATATCCGCCAAAATGATTAATAAATTCTTCCATCCTGGTCTTCCCTTTCCTTTCTTTATCTATCGTGCTAAATCAATAATAGGAGGTGCAGGTAATCTTTATCTATCCAATATGACGTCCTTCGCCACCATTGGTTGCATACAAATGCACGTGTGCTCTCGTATAAATTGGGCTATAACAATGGTATAGGAATTTATCCTATGCTACAAAAAGAAAGGACCCACGCTTCAATTTGCGTTGGTCCCGTTTCTCGTTTATTCCGCTTTTTGGTCGCGAGCAAATGCATTGCGTTCACGAAGAACTTTCATAATTTCGCTAACCGTATGTTTGTTATAAATCATTGTCATAACATGTTCAACGTCTTCTTTTTTCAGACCAGTCGCGACTAGACTTTCTTTTAAAAGAACGTCGTTGTTGCGACGGAAATAGGATTGCAACGTTCGCAATACACGCCCTTCAAAGTGCGTCTTTAACAATAGTTCAGTCGTTGACATTAACTTCCACCTCATCCTACAGTATAGAAACTATTATCTCCCAAACTGCCCAAGGAATCAACCTTCTGTCCATAACCTTATGTATTGCCAGCTTTAGACAGTAAATATACTCCTTACAACCCCAAAAGAGGCGCCATCATTCCTTGCGCCTCTTTTGCAAGTCACTATTTACCTGTAACTGATGGACATGTTGTCAGCATTGCTTCTAACACCTGGACATCATCTTCAAGACCACGAATATCTTCTTCCAGCATCTTAAGCAGATGTTTCTTATCTCGAAGCACTTTTCGTGTTTGGTCCAAGCGTTCTTTCATATCAAAAACGCCGATATACACTACCGTTTCCCTCCCTATGTAAGATCCAACGAACCACCTTACATCATATGCAACGACAGCATATTGTTTCCATTTTCTTTTCCAATCAGGACTGATATTTTTCTAGTTCCGCACGTAATCGTTTAATTTCTTGGCGCATCGCTGCTTTTTCTAATCGTTCCATTTCTTGATCTAGACCTTTATCGCACCCTGTTTTTTCATAAAATGGTTCTTGATAAAAACCTGAGGCAAATTCAGGCTGTGGGCGTTGATAACGTGCTTGTTCCCATATCGGCTCCTTTGGCATGATGAAAGCAAGTAAGAAGTACAACAATATTGGTACTCCTGTAAAAAAAGTGACAACCGCTGTAATCAAACGGAGCAAAGTCGCATCAATTCCCAGATAAGCAGCGAATCCGCCACATACCCCAGATATTTTTTTATCAGATTGGGATCGATAGATACGATTCATAATAGACGCATCCCCTCTCAATATATGTGCATGTTCTTGATAATACTAGGATACCGAAAAAGTGTACTGTACAAAACTGGCTGGAGTGGGATTTTTCCTCCGTCTATAGGCGGAGACAGGCTTGCATAAAAAGGATCAGGTTGCTCACGCTATTGATGAGGTGATCAATGTGATGAAGTCAAAATCAATAATCCTTTTGCTCATTAGCACTGTAGGATTGCTTTCTATAGCTGGTTGTGGCGGGAACCGTGCAAATCGTATACAAAGCATGCCAACTACCTTTAATCCGCATGTCTATTTTTTACAAAGTCATCCACAAACAGCGACAAATGAAGATAACTTTACTCCATACGGCATGCCGGTAAATTCCGGAAGTGGAACAGATTATGATCTGTTCATTAGGCCAGATTCCGTGTCTAATTATGGAGGATTTTTCGGGAAAAAACAAATCGTTCCGACCAATAATACAAATGTTCCCTATCGAAAGTAATTGATCGATAAAGTAAAAAGGTTTCTTACAAATGTTTCTAAACAAGCAATATATGGGTATAAATATCTAGTATTTTTTTCAGAGCAAACAAAAAACGCTAAGGACTCCCTCAGCGCTACACTTGTTTTGTAGAATTACTCTTCCTCCTTAGGCAGGAAAGCAAAAATGTCACCTGTTTCAAAGGAACGGATCAATTTCTCTAACCACTTATAATAAGAGAGTGCATGTTGCATTTTAAGCATGTCACCCTTAATTACGTTGTTGGCGTGAGGATCATCTCCGTACTTATCTAACAGGATTTGTAGTTCTCTGAGGGACTTGTGCAAATGATGCACATTGCTTTCCAGTGATTTGCGCCAGCGAATGGAAAAGTAATCACCCAGATTTTGATGCCAATCTGGTTCTGTTTCATAAAGATCTTTGCGAGAACCTTTGCTCCAAACTTTGTTGACCATTTTGAGATCCATCAGGGTTCGCATTCCGGTGCTCATGCTGGTTTTGCTCATCCCCATCTTTTGACCCATTTCGTCAAGAGTGACTGGTCCTTGTGAAAAGTACATCATGCCATACAGATGACCAACCGATTGCGTCACTCCAAATAAATCCATGTTTTTACCAACCGTTTCAATCATGCGATGGCGCGTTTTTTGAACGGCAACCTGAAGCTCTTCAGGAAGTCCTTCAAATTCATCCATTTTTGTTTACCTCCTAGGACAGGTCAAACTTCATCTTTCATTATATCGATTTTATTGTAGGAGGCAACCATATCCCAGTAAAGGACTGGGTATAGGTGAAATTTTACGAAAAATGAAGTATACTGTACATAAAGTGCGTAAAGTTTTTTCTGTACGTACTTGATCAAGTTATTTCCTGTTTGCTCATGTTCATACATTTTTCATACACTTACCGGAGCATTTGTTTATCAAATCGAACGTTTTCTCTGGGAGCAAAAGAAATTACCAGAAGAAAGGAGTGTCTTCATGCCAATTATTGAAGTCAAAAATTTAACAAAGGTATTTGGACGTGATCCAAAAAAAGTAATACCTCTGCTCAAAGAGGGATGGACGAAAGAAAAAATCCTCAGAGAGACAAAAATGACTGTGGGGGTAAATCAAGCTTCGTTTTCCATAGAGGCTGGAGAAATATTCGTCATAATGGGGCTGTCCGGCAGTGGTAAATCCACGTTAGTACGACTTTTGAATCGTCTAATTGAACCGACAGATGGCCATGTGTTTATTAATGGGAAGGATATCGTTTCCTTAAATCATGAGGATCTACGGGATGTACGCCGTAAAAATATCACAATGGTTTTCCAAAAATTTGCTCTTTTTCCACATCGTACTGTATTAGAGAATGTGGAATATGGTCTGGAAGTATCCGGCATTCCCAAAGCAGAGCGACATGAAAAAGCAATGGAATGCTTGGAATTGGTTGGTTTAAAAGGATGGGAAAATTCTTTACCTGATCAGCTTAGTGGTGGGATGCAACAACGTGTCGGTCTTGCTCGTGGCTTAGCTAATGATCCTGACGTTTTATTGATGGATGAAGCATTCAGTGCCCTTGATCCTTTGATACGCAAAGAGATGCAAGATGAACTATTGGAATTGCAGACAAAAATGAAAAAAACCATTATTTTTATCACGCATGATTTAGATGAAGCATTACGGATTGGTGACCGTATTGCCTTAATGAAGGATGGAAATGTCGTCCAGGTTGGAACACCGGAAGAAATTTTGACCAACCCGGCTAATAAATATGTAGAACGTTTTGTGGAAGACGTTGACTTGTCAAAGGTACTCACAGCTACTCACGTTATGAAACGCGCCGAAACCATTACATTAGAACGCGGACCACGTGTTGCTTTGCAGTTTATGCAAGAACGCGGGGTATCTACTTTATATGTGGTAGACACACAAAAACGTTTGTTAGGCGCCATTACAGCTGATGATGCCGTACAAGCCGTTAGAGAAGGTAAGAAGCTAGCGGATATCTTAATTAAAGAAGAGCTTCCTACTGTTCCCCCTGATACTGTACTCAATGATCTTTTTGATATCGTAAGCTCCACCCGAGTACCTGTAGCAGTGGTAGATGACGTAAATCGATTGCAGGGAATTATTATTCGCGGAGCCGTATTAGCCGCACTCTCAGGCAACACAGAAGGCGGTGAAACAGTGTAATGAATATGACTAAAATTCCTTTAGGCTCATGGATTGAATCATTAGAAGCCTGGTTCGATGCTTCTTTTGGCCCTTTATTTGCACTGATTAGCGCAATTATCGGCGGATTAGTTAGCGGTTTTGAGTGGCTATTTATTAATATTCCTGCTCTGCTCTTTATCGTCTTGTTCTCCCTGATTATTTATCTGGTAGCACGTTGGAAAATGGCCCTATTCTCTGTACTTGGTTTACTTCTCATCTATAACCTTGGCTATTGGCCACAGACCATGATGACCTTAGCACAAGTTTTGACAGCCGCCATGATCTCCATCTTCCTTGGTGTCCCGATTGGGATTTGGTGCGCGAAGAAAAATACGGTTCAAAATATCGTCACGCCTATTCTAGATTTCATGCAGACCATGCCAGCATTCGTCTATCTGTTGCCAGCGGTTACGTTCTTTTCATTAGGCGTGGTACCAGGTGTTATCGCTTCTGTTATCTTTGCGATTCCCCCAACGATTCGTCTAACGAATTTAGGGATTCGCCAAGTACCCGAAGACTTGGTGGAAGCAGCAGATGCATTTGGCTCTACACCTATGCAAAAACTAATTAAACTACAATTCCCATTAGCAATACCTTCCATCATGGCCGGGATTAATCAGACCATTATGCTATCGTTATCCATGGTTGTCATCTCATCCATGATCGGTGCACAAGGTTTAGGTTCTGATGTTTATCGTGCCGTTACACAAACCAAAACAGGAGTGGGCTTTGAAGCCGGGATTGCGGTTGTTATTCTAGCCATTATTTTGGATCGCTTTTCTCAAACATTAATTAAAGGACGAGAAAAGAAATCAGCCAAAGCTGCCCCGAAGTATCGGACGCCGTTAATTTTGGCCTCAGTCGCTATTTTGATTATCTCTAGTATTGCTAGTGGAATAGCTAGTAATGGTGGCAACACGAAAAACATTACCCTTTCTTATGTAGCATGGGATTCTGAAATTGCCAGTACACATGTAGTAAAACAAGTCTTAGAACAAAAACTAGGTTATCAGGTTAACATGTTACAAGTTGAAGCAGGTCCTATGTGGACAGGTGTCGCTACAAAAAGTGCAGATGCCCTTGTTGCCGCTTGGTTACCAAAAACACATGCGAGCTTCTACGCTAAAAACAAAGACCATGTAGAGGATTTAGGAGCTAATCTTGAAGGTACACGACTTGGTCTAGTTGTTCCTGAATATATGGATATTACCTCTATTGGGGACCTAAGACGCCCTGATATAAAAGATGCCACAAAAGCAACGATCATTGGAATTGAACCTGGGGCTGGTCTGATGTCAGCAGCTAATAAAATGTTAGAGGATTATCAACTGACAGATTGGACTCTGATGGAGGCTTCATCCGCAGCAATGGCAACCGAGCTACAAAAAGCGTATAGCCAACAGAAACCAATTGTTGTAACTGGATGGACGCCACACTGGATGTTCGCCAAAATGAAATTAAAGTATCTAGACGATCCCAAAAAATCATTGGGGGAAGATGAACAAATTCACACGATTGCCCGCTTAGGGTTACAAGAAGACTTACCAGATGCCTATCAATTCCTGCGCCAGTTTAAATGGACACCTGATGATATGGCCCAAGTAATGATCCGCATTCAGGAAGGTATTGAGCCAGATGATGCTGCCAAGGAATGGATTTCTGCCCATCCAGATAAGGTAGATCAATGGCTAACAGGCATTGAATACAAGAAGTAAAGAAAAAAGGCGTCCTCTCATGTGATATGCTCCCCTAAAGGTAGACAGGTGAAATAATAAAACCTGTTACTGTGAGGGGAGCTTTTTCATGCCTAAAGTACAATATGGTGCGCCAGAGAAATTCGCCATCCTACAAGAAGTTGAAAGTGGCCAGTTGGGTCTTATGGCTACAGTTAAAAAATACGGGATTAACAAATCAACCTTAGCGAAATGGCGAGGTCGTTATGAAGTGTATGGATACGAAGGGTTAGAGGTTCGAACCCACAATAGAAGTTATTCTGCGGAACTAAAGCTTCAAGCGGTGAGGGATTATCTCTATGGGGGATTGTCACAATATCAGACCATCGATAAGTACAAGATAGCCAGCCGAACACAACTCTCCAACTGGGTAAAGAAGTATAATGGTCATAGCAGCTTAAAAACCTATACAGGGGGAGTGAAAGCTATGACGAAAGGTCGATCTACAACTTGGCAGGAGAGGATTGATATTGTTCTTTATTGTCTTACCCATCATCATGACTATCAAAAGACAGCGGAGCAGTACCAGGTCTCCTACCAACAAGTGTACCAATGGGTAAAGAAGTATGAAAATGACGGTCAGGATGCTTTACAGGATGGGCGGGGAAGAAAAAAAGCGCTTGAGGAGTTAACCGAAGCGGATCGCCAAAAGTTCGCAATGAAAAAGCTGGAGTATGAAAATGAGCGGCTTCGAGCAGAGAATGCTTTCTTAAAAAAGTTACAGGAAATCGAAAGGTGGCGACGTTAAGCCAATATCGGCAGGAGAATGTCTACCTTGCCATTCAAGCTGTTTGGCAAGAAGAACAATGTAGCGTGCAGGTATTGTGTGAAATCGCAAAGATTTCACGGTCAAGCTATTACAAATGGCTCAATCGCAAAACCAGTTCTCGTGAACTGGAAAATCAACAACTCACTGATGCCATGCTCTCGTTATACGAGAAGGTTGATGGCATCTACGGGTACCGTCGGTTAACCCTCCATTTGCGCCGCCAGACCCAGCGACGGATCAATCATAAGCGAATACAACGCCTTATGAAGAAAAGAGGAATCCAATCGGTGATCCGCAGAAAGAGAAAAAAATATGCGCGTTCAGCTCCACAGCAAGTTGCTGAGAATCTGTTAAATCGTAAGTTTTATGCGAAAACACCGAATGAGAAGTGGGTAACCGATATAACGGAATTCAAGTACGGAAGTGGCCAGAAGGCCTATTTAAGTGCTATCTTAGACCTTCATGATAACTCGATTGTCTCCTATGTTTTAGGCCATTCCAATAACAATAGCCTTGTGTTTAAAACAGTGAATTTGGCCTTGCAAGCGGTACCAGGAAGTAAGCCTATGCTTCATAGTGATCGAGGTTTTCAATATACCTCTTTCAGGTTCAAAAAGTTATTTGCCGACAAACTAACCCACAGCATGTCCCGAGTTGGCAGGTGTATTGATAACGGTCCAATAGAAGCGTTCTGGGGAACCCTTAAATGTGAGAAGTATTATTTGCATTCATATAGTACCTTCGAGGAACTTAAGAAAGACATTGATGACTACATGTACTTTTACAATAACGACCGATTACAGGTAAAACTAAACAGCCTTAGTCCAATGGAATACAGAACTAAGGCTGCTTAACTGTTTTTTATTTTTTGTACTGTCTACTTGACAGGGTGCAGTTCAATGTGAGGATGCCTTTTTTCTTTTGACTATTTCTCTGGATCATGCACAGGTCGTGGATGGTCGAACATATCGCCTAACGTGGCATACGTATGTCCAGCTAAGCGGCTAACTGGAGCAAATTTTTCAGCATCTATTTTACCACTAAAGTAGATGTCATCATCAATATGCACATGAACAACCTCTCCAATGATTAAATCAGAAGCGGCTGGCTCACCTAAGGTAACGATCTGATGTAGCTCGCACTCAAAATGGATTCGAGATAATGCCAATCTCGGTACCTTTACCGCTTTGGAAGGGAGCACATCAAGTTTTAGCGCCTCTACTTCACTTTGATCAGCTGGAAAGTCAGCCGAAGTTTCATTTACAAACGCAACATTATGCACATCTACCATGTTAATGACAAACTCTCCTATTTCAGAGATATTTCGAGCTGTATCCTTCATTACCTGTCCCGGTTTACGCGAAACAGAAATGGAAATCATCATCGGGTCAATGCAAGCAACGTTAAAATAGCTAAACGGGGCTGCATTTACCAATCCTGACTGATTGTGCGATGTAACCCAGGCAATGGGACGCGGAATAATGCCACCTATTAGTAATTTATATTTTTCTTGTCTCTCTAAATCGCTTATTCGTAACTCCACACGCCATGCCTCCTTTTACCTATTCTTTTACAGGTAACCAGCTATACATATAAGCTGTATCCTCTACAGCAAGAGCCTGTTTTGTTGCTTTTAACGGACGGAACGTATCTAGCATGACCGCCAACTCTTTCGTCTCTTTTTTACCAATACTTGCTTCAATCTTCCCTGGATGCGGCCCATGCGGAATACCCATTGGATGTAGGGTTATGGAGCCTTCTACCACACCTTTACGACTCATAAAGTTACCATCTACATAATACAGCACTTCATCACTCTCTACATTGCTGTGGTAATACGGTGCTGGAATAGCCTGCGGATGATAATCATATAAACGAGGAACGAATGAACAAATCACAAAATTCTGACCAGCAAACGTTTGATGAACTGGAGGCGGCTGATGCACACGACCGGTTATTGGTTCAAAATCATGAATGCTCAGCGCATATGGGAACAAATAACCATCCCATCCAACAACATCAAAAGGATGAAAGTCAAACGTATAACTAAATAATGTTTGTTTTTGTTTTACTCGAACTTCAAAGTTTCCTTCTTCCACATGTGTTTCCAATCGTTCTGGCAAACGCATATCCCGCTCACAAAATGGAGAATGTTCCAACAATTGACCATGTTCATTTCGATAACGCTTTGGTGGAACAATTTCATTTTGAGATTCAATAATAAGGAAACGAGTCTCTTCCGTTGATGGTTCAATCCGATAGGTCGTACCAATAGGAATGACCAAATAATCTCCAGGTCGATACGTAATTGTACCAAAAATGGTTTGGAGTTCTCCCTCGCCCTGATGAACGAATACTACTTCGTCACCTTCCGAATTACGATAATAATAATCCATTCTTTCAGTTGGTGAACAGACAGCCATGACCACGTCATCATTTCCCAGCAAATAGCGACGACCAAGGATAGGGTCTCCCCCCTTTGGCGTATCAAAGCTTAAAAAATGCTGATGACGTAACTCCTCTCGCTCCACATATTCCATATTAATTGTAGCAAATTTCTTTACTTCCGTCACTTGTGTAGGAGGATTGTGATGATACAAGATGGACTGAATCCCAGAGAAACCCTTTGTTCCCATTAACTGCTCACGGTACAACTCACCATTTGGCTTGAAAAATGTGGTATGACGTTTGTGTGGCACTTCGCCCATCTTTGCGTAAAATGGCATAAAATATTCCTCCCCTTATTTTTCCTTAATGGTATTTCGCAATGTTCCTAAATGATCAATTTCCAATTCAACTACATCTCCTGGTTGTAGCCAGTCACGTAGCTCACCACCACCTATTTCTAACAAGCACCCACTACCTACCGTACCCGAACCAATTACATCCCCGGGATACAAATAACAATCTTCGGAAGCACGAGCAATCATTTGTGCGAACGTATAGTAGATATCAATAAAGTTCCCCCGTGAATACTGCTCCCCATTTATTCGCGCCGTCATTTGTAAATCATAACGATTTCCTTTTAATGATGGGATAAGACGACCTTGCAACTCATCAACAGTGACTAGCCACGGACCTGAAGAAGTTGCAAAATCTTTGGCCTTAGCAGGACCAAGCCCTATCTTCACTTCTTCACGTTGAATATCGCGCGCACTCCAATCATTTAGAATCATAAATCCCGCGATATACTCATCCGCCTTTTCTATTGGTATATCTATTCCTTCTTTACTGATGACACAAGCAATCTCTAATTCATAATCAAGTGATTTCGTATGCTTGGGACTAGTGATACCAGCTTCCGTCCCAACAAACACAGCTGGATTAGAAAAATAAAAGACGGGAATCTGATACCATTCAGGCACCATCTCTAAATTACGACGCTCCCGGCACGTCTTCACATGCTGCTCAAAGGCATAAAAATCCCGAAAACTAGGGGGACGTGGGATAGGAGCACCTAGCTGTACCTCTTCCAAAGAAATTAAATCACAGCCCTCTATTTGCTGTTGTTCCTCAAGTAAACGTGGGTACCATCTATTCCATTCGTCTAACAAGCCCTGCATGGCTGATGGAGCTCCTTTCATTGCATTAGCTACATCAATGACTCCCTCCCCTACATACAAACCTGCCCGCCATTCTGCTTGATTTCTTGTTGGTGTAAGCTTTTCTTTTCGTTGATAACTAACTAATTTCATGACGTCCCTCCTAAATCATGCATGAACGAAAAAAACCAGTTGCACATAAAGCCACACAAGAAACGCAAAAGGAATACTCCTTTCGAGTCAACGTTTGCATGACAGTATGAGCAACTGGTTCATGTCTACTTATTGAGAAAAAATCTTCTTAGGATTTATTCCCCATAAACACCCAGTGTCACTCTGCTATCTTTTTACATAATCATGACATCTGTGACAATTACTGCTTTCCTTCCAAATACCGATCCAGTGCGGAGCGGAGCGCTTGTAATACGGTCCCCTGTGTTGGTACCAAGGCACGTTTGCGGATGTTGGCTTGCAACTTATCCCATTCTGATGGCAAGCACAATCCAATTACTAAGCCACGAATAAATTCTTCATTTAATCCCATTAAAAAAGTAAATGATGCATCAACCACTTGGTCGGTTCGACTATCAATCACTAGCGAACAGGCAAACATCTTTTGAGTATCTGTTAAAGGTGTTCCCTTAGGTAATTGAGCAAATCCAGTGGCTAAGATATAAGCATCATCGGTATAACGAGGCAGGGGCGCATTCTCCATGATCCCTTCCCCCTCCTTCTTTCATAATAAATCAAACGCTCCACTTTGACCAGAACTATTCTGAACATTCTATGATTTTCTGCATATCTCCTGGTAATGGTTCCGTCAAACATATTTCCTCACCTGTTCGTGGATGATTGAATCTGAGTTCAAAGGCATGTAACGCCTGTCTTGAAATGAACTCACGTCTTCCTCCATATAGATCATCCCCAAGCAACGGATAGCCTAGATAGCTCATGTGAACACGTATCTGATGAGTTCGTCCTGTTTCTAATTGTAGCTGGATATGACTCATGTTATCAGTGCTGTGCAAAACTTGATAGTGTGTCACCGCCTGCTGTCCATCCGGGCGAACTTCACGTTCTACAATGGAACCCTCCCTACGACCAATAGGTGCGTCAACTACACCATGTTGCGGGGTTACACATCCATGAACAATAGCTTGGTAGCGTCGCTTCAAGCTCCGATCTTTTTGCATGCGTGAGAATCGGTCATGTGCCCACTGATTTTTAGCAATAATAATTAACCCAGTCGTATCCTTATCCAATCTGCTCACAGGACGAAATTTACGACGTTCTCCTTTTTGCTGCCAGTAATGTACAACACCATTTGCCAAGGTTCCCGATACGTGCATACCGGTTGGATGAACTACTATTCCAGGAGGCTTAGCCAACACCAAAACATCCTCGTCTTCATACCGAATCTGTAAGTCCATTGGCTCGGGCTGAAGGGTTTCAGACTCTTCCTCATCCATCCAGATGGTAATAATATCTCCTGCTTCTACAATTCTTGTTACGAAAGCAAGCTCTCCATTTATCTGTATTTCCCCACTGAATTTAGCTCGAATCAATAATTTACGGGATATCTCGTAATCTTTTTGCAGAACCTCTCGTAAACTTCGACCTGCTTGTTTCTCACTTGCATGAAAACGTAATAACAACTCTTTCATATTTATATCCTCGCTCTGAGAAATGATTACCGTTAGTATAGCACAAAAGCCCTTCTCACTCTGGTCCTCTAAAAGAGAAACAGCGCAAGAAGGGCTTTCGTCTACTATATTTGTGTAAATGCTAGCGAAGTGATTTTGGATTAAAAGCGTCTTTTAAACCTTCACCTACAAAGTTAATCGCTAGAATGGTCATCGTAATGCAAGCACCTGCCGGTAACCAAATCCACCATTGTTGCTCAATTACTTCTGGAGAAACCGCATCTGACATGATATTCCCCCACGAAGGTACATTAGAAGGAACGCCAAATCCTAAAAAGCTAAGCCCTGTCTCTACTACAATCATGGAAGCCAGCAAATAAACCCCTTGTACAATGATGGTAGAGATAACATTGGGTAAAATATGCTTGATAATAACTTGAGCTGGTTTACATCCAATCGAAACAGCACTATGCACATACTCATTCTCTTTTTCTGCTAAAATCTTTCCGCGTACCATCCTAGCTGTCGACCCCCAGCTCAGTACACTGACCACTGTAATAAGTGTCAACACACCCGAAGCCGTAAAGACTGAGTTCAGTACGATAACAAAAATGAGAAACGGGAATGTAATAATAAAATCCGTAAAACGCATAAGTAAACTATCCACCAATCCGCCAAAATAACCAGCCACAGCCCCTATCAGGGTACCGAAGACTACGACGAACAGGGTAATGGAGAGACCGATTGTGAGTGATATTTGTCCACCAAACAAAAGGCGTGTATAAACGTCTCGCCCACCTTTATCTGTACCTAACCAATGCTCAGAACTAGGTGCTTGGTTCAAATTACGGATATCAATCTTAATCGGATCATAATGGGTTAAAAAATCGGCTAAAAAGCAGATCAGAAAAATCAATACTAAAAAAATCATACTAGAGATGGCTAGCTTATTATTTGTAAACTTGCGCATTCCGATAGCCCAAGGAGAAGTTCCTCTACGCTTCATCTGATGTACAGAAGCTTCTGGACTGTTGGTTATTGTTACGGGTTCCATAACTCTTTCCTCCCTATTTCAATCGTATCCGAGGATCAACGACACTGTACAACCAATCCGCGATTAGATTACCTAATAACGCCATAAAGGTTAATAGCATGGTGATCGACATAACGACAGAATAATCTCGGTTGCTGACGGAGTTAATAAAGAGTTGTCCCAATCCAGGATAGGTAAAAATGGTTTCGACTATTACCGCTCCCCCGAGTAGGTTACCAATATCAAGTCCTAGAAATGTTACCATCGGGATAAGAGAGTTGCGCAAAATATGCTTGTTATAAATAGCTGATTCGCCTGTACCTTTTGCCATAGCTGTACGCACATAATCCTTACCGCTACCTTCAATAATGTCATTGCGTAAAAACTGTGTATAGGCAGCTGTATTAAATAGACCAAGCACAGCAGCTGGTAAGATCGTATGTCCTAATTTGCTCAAATAGTAAGATAAGGTTCCCTGATCTACATCCACACCGATAGAACCGCTGGCAGGGACCCATCCCAACAGAATCGCAAATACATAAATACATACAATAGCAGCAAAGAACGATGGAATGGCATATCCAATATAGTTGAGTGCCACAATGATATTATCTGTCCATGTGAAAGGACGCCGAGCAGCAATCATGCCCATCACCAAAGCGCCTAGATAAGTAAAAAACAACGACATAATCATCAGCAATACCGTATTAGGTAAACGTTCGCCAATTAGCTGAGTAACCGGCATTTTATGATTGAACGAGTCACCTAAATCCCCCTGCAGAAAACCACTAACCCAACGACCATATTGTACAGGAATCGGATCGTTAAATCCGAGCGATTCCCGCATTTTTGCTATATATTCAGGATTAGCATTATTAGGGTCAATCTTCCCCGAAAGGGCGTCCCCTGGCATTAATTTTGCCAGGGTGAACACCGCAATGGAGATCAGGATCAAAATCGGAATCATGGAAAAAAATCTCCGCAGCGCAAACGCAACCATTCGTACACTCCCCTTGTTCTAAAGCTGTATTAGTTAGTAACCCACCATTTATGTGTATCTACCTGATTGGTAAAGGAGTTGGTGTGTACGCCTTGTAGACGTTTGTTGATAGCAGTAATATCCTTACGAGCATGCATGATAATCATCGGTACTTCTTCATTCACAAGTTTTTGCCACTTGTAGTAAACCTCTTTGCGATAATTTTCATCAAAAGCCTTTTCACTAATACCCTCTTCGATCAATTTGTCAGATTCCGCATTCACCCAACGAGGATAATTCCAGAGATCATCTACTTTCCATAATCCTGTTGGATCAGGATCACTTGCCAAGGACCACGCACCAGCAAACACCTCAACGCTAGGCTCATCTTTTTCTACTGTTCTGTAGAACAAGTTAAATTCTTTCAACGCTCCACCATTTAACTTTGCATCCAAGCCTACATCTTTCCAGAATTGCATTACAGCTTGTGCGCGTGGCTCCGCAGTCTCATCACGTGTCATTGCATCATAGTTAATTGTGAATTTCTTACCTTGAGGATCTTCACGTAGCCCATCCCCAGTAACATCTTTATATCCAGCCTCATCCAGCAATTGCTTTGCTTTCTCAGGATTATATTCGTACGCATTAATTTGATCAGCCGGAACCTTTGCCCAGCTCACTGGTGGCATTGGTGTGTTAAGTGGTTCAGCTTTACCATTTTCAAATGCATCAGCCAACGCTTTGCGATCCAACGCATAGGCCATCGCTTGACGTAACCGCTTATCTGCAAACTTCGGTTTATCCATGACATTTATCTTTTTATTTTCATCCCAATGACCCAACTTAAATCCAATATAGCTATAAGCTAACTCATCTTCTTCTTTCAACACCAAATTATCATTTTTTGCTACCTCTTTAGCTTGAGAACGCGGAATTGCCATAATGTCAACTTCGCCTTTTTTCAATAAGCTATTTGATAACTTGCCATCAATGACTTTATATACAACACCATCCAAGTGTGGTTTGCCTTGCCAGTAATCGTCAAAGCGCTCTAATTCAACAAACTCACCTGGTTGAATTTTTTTCACTTTAAATGGTCCAAGACCGATCGGTTGCTGACGAACTTTCGGTGAATTTGGTAGGTCTTTTACAGAAATGCCGGCATAATATTTTTTCGGCATTGGATTTGACCAAATGTTATCTAAGAAATTAACCATAGGTTTTTTAATTTTGACTTCAATATTATAGGGATCAATAATTTTTACACCAGAAATGGTTTTTGCAGTCCCTTTATTATATTCATCCATTCCTACAATCATATTTACATTGGAATAACGCGATCCTTTATAATCTTTATGTCCAATCACTTCAAAGGCATATAACCAGTCCTCTACTGTTAGCTCATCACCGTTGTGCCATTTAACACCCTTTTTAAAGGTAAACGTGTAGGTTAAATGGTCAGGACTTTCCTTCCATTCAGCGATTTTAGGATAGGCTTTCAAATCGTCTCCTGTATCTAACAATGGATCCATCATAAAGCGCAGGATACGATCATCGTCATCACCCTCATAAAAGCCACGTTCCAATAAGCCTTGAAACGGACTTTCATAGGCATAGGTAACCTTTCCGCCATCTTTAGGTTGCTGCTCAGTGGTAGTCGCTGAAGGTGTTGACTCATTTTGTTTGGTTTGTGGTGTATCCGCTGGTTTAGAACACCCTACTACACCCATCGATAATGCTAAGAAAGCTGATAAAACAACCGTATTTTTCTTTTTCATGTAATAATCCCCCTTACTATGATCTTATTGAAATGAGAATGACTAATATAAATGGCAAGCAACCTGATGTCCTACACTCACCTCCTTCAAGAGCGGTTTTATCTCTTTACACTCCTGCTTCACATAGGGACAGC
This sequence comes from Brevibacillus laterosporus, assembly GCA_007833815.1. Taxonomy (NCBI): domain Bacteria; kingdom Bacillati; phylum Bacillota; class Bacilli; order Caryophanales; family Paenibacillaceae; genus Brevibacillus; species Brevibacillus laterosporus. The sequence continues at coordinate 5,488,057 of CP033464.1, forward strand.
GAAGATGGAAGGCACAACCAGCAGGTGGCTTTTCAGGTGAAGGTACATCTCCTTGCAAAATGATTCGCTCTCGGTTAAATCTAGCCCGCGGATCGGGCACAGGAATTGTAGATAGCAACGCTTGCGTGTACGGATGCAATGGCTCTTTATACAAGCTGTGCTTATCGGTTACTTCAACCAATCGCCCGAGATACATGACCCCTATACGATCGCTGATATGTTTAACAACACTTAAGTTATGAGCAATAAACAGATAGGATAATTTAAACTCTTCTTGCAAATCCTGCAATAGATTCAATACTTGGGATTGAACCGATACATCTAGAGCAGAGACGGGCTCGTCTGCCAAAATTAATTTAGGTTTTAGCGCGAGAGCTCTGGCAATTCCAATCCGTTGACGTTGACCACCAGAGAACTCATGAGGATATTTAAAATAAGCCTCTTCTGGTAATCCAACTCGTGTAAGAAGTTCCATAACCTCAGCTTTTACATCTTTTTCCACTCGATTGGTATAATTACGGATTGGTTCAGCTACCAAGTGGCCTACCATCATTTTGGGATTTAACGAAGCATACGGATCTTGGAAAACCATTTGCATATTTTGGCGCGTATCCCGTAGCTGAGTTCCATTAATACTAGTAATATCTTTTCCTTCAAAGTGAATACTACCGGCTGTCGGATCAGTTAAGCGTAAAATGGTTCGTCCCGCTGTCGATTTTCCACAGCCTGATTCCCCTACTAGTCCTAACGTTTCTCCATCTCTTAGCACAAATGAAATATCGTCAACTGCCTTCACTTCACCGATTTGCCGCCTAAATAAACCGCCTGTGATGGGATAATATTTTTTGAGGTTCTTGACCTCCAACAAGGTCTTCGTTTTTGTATGAGCAGTGGTTTGGTTCATAGCGACGCCTCCGCGATTTCGTTAGGTTTGCTTTGGGGATAGAGTAGGCAACGCACTTTATGTGAATCACCAATATCGCCTAGCTCTGGCGAGACCGCGGTGCACTCTGGCATAACCTTCGGACAGCGGGAAGCAAATCTGCATCCAACCCTTGGCATGTTGACCAAAGATGGCACAATCCCCTTAATGGAATACAGTCGCTCTTTATCTTCATCCAATTTCGGAATCGATTCTAACAACAGCTGCAGGTAGGGATGCTTTGGCTCATAAAAAATTTGTTCCACATTGCCTTGCTCAACAATTTTGCCTGCATACATCACCATTACTTCATCTGCCATTTCAGCTACTACTCCTAAATCATGTGTGATCAGCATGACGGACATCCCACTCTTGGATTGGATGTCGCGTAAAAGCTCTAGAATCTGTGCTTGAATCGTTACATCCAAAGCAGTAGTAGGTTCATCGGCAATCAATAGCTTGGGTTGACAAGCAATGGCCATGGCGATCATAACACGCTGCCTCATCCCTCCGGAAAGTTGATGAGGATATTGGTCTACCAGTTTTTCCGGGCGTGGGATGCCAACATGTGAAAGCAATTCGATGGACCGACTTCTCGCTTCATTTTTCGAAATTTTCAGATGATTAAACAAAACCTCTTCTAGCTGGAATCCAATAGTAAACACGGGATTAAGTGCTGTCATTGGTTCCTGAAAGATCATTCCTATCTCTTTACCGCGTATTTTATTCAATTCATCTGCTGTCAGTCCCACTACATTTTTATTTTGGAAAAAAATGCTCCCGTTCGCCACTTTTCCTGTTTCTTTAGGTAACAATCCCATGATAGATAAAGACATGACGCTTTTTCCGCAACCTGATTCTCCAACGATACAAATCACTTTGCCAGTCTCAACCGAAAAGGATACACCGTCAACCGCATTGTAAAATTGTTTGTTAATACGGAAGCCAGCTTCTAAGTTAGAGATCTCCAGCAATGGTTCTGTCTGCTTTTTCTCCATACGTCACCTGCTTTGCGCGAGTAGTAAAATAAATTGTGTGATAAATTTAAATTTTTTAAAAATAATTTTATCCATATTATGGGGTAGCCTATCTATAAAAGTCAACAATTTTGCCAATTGTTATCATAATCCTACAAAAAAAACCAAGTAGTCTATTTCTTCCTCGATGCGAAAAAGGTTTTCATAATATGTAACTTTTTCTAACGTGAAAAAGCCCTCTCCAATGAGACGGCTTCTTTACTTACTTTATGAAAAAAGAAATAGGGAACGTTCTTTCCTTATTTCGCTGCTTTTACTGCTTCAATCGCTGCTTCGTAGTTTGGATGCTGGCCTACAGCCGGCAGATATTCTACGTAAACAACTTTGTCGTTAGAATCTACTACGAATATCGCGCGGGACAATAGACGAAGTTCTTTGATAACTACGCCATAAGCCAAACCAAAAGAAAGATCACGGTGATCAGATACGGTTTGAACCTTATCAATGCCAGCGGCTCCACACCAACGTGCTTGCGCAAATGGCAAATCTACAGAAACGGTTAGAATCGTTACATTGTCTAGCTTAGCTGCCTCTTCGTTAAAACGACGTGTTTGTTGATCACAAACACCTGTATCTAAAGAAGGTACTACAGAAATAAGACGAATCGTGCCTTTGGAATCTGCCAGCTTTACTGGGCTTAGATTGTTTGCAAGTACGGTAAACTCAGGAGCTGTATCTCCCACTTTAACTTCTGGACCTAGTAGCGTAACCGATTGATCTTTAAAAGTAACAACACCTTGACGTTCGATTGTAGACATAGGTAACCCTCCTCCAACTTTGTAGCTATGTAGTACAATTATCATACATGTTTTTATGAAACATTTCACTATCAAAATGTTTAAAAGCTGAATTCTTAATGTAAATAGCGTTTAGGTCTATGTTTTCTATGTTCCATCTTTATAATTTCTTTGACTTCATGTTCAAACAATCCGTCGCTTTTCACATTTAACTCATGACATCGCAAAATAGCATGATACAAAGCAAATGTAAAGCTTACCCCTTTTAGGACATAGTAGCTATTCATAGTGTCTGGATCAAGAGTATTAACAATTTCTACACGATAATTATGTTTCTCCATTCCAATAGGTGCCATATAGCCCATATCCTTTAAAATGCCACCAACATCAAATATGCCATGATCGTCATAATCAAATGTACCCGTTCCCATCACCATTAAATCAAGTAATTGAATCACACTCATTCGCTCTAAATTCAAGGGTTTAGGTAGCGAAATCACAGAACCATCCTCGTTTACGACATATACTTTATCCCGATAGCCAAAAATAAATTCACTGGGATCGGTATCTTGATCAAATAACCATTGTTTGCGCGGAATAAGTAAGCGCCAAATTTCCGCTGGTTCTCTTCTCAACAGGTCCATATGATTCCCTCCTCTCCCCATTTTGGACAAAAAAAAGAAGCGGTAAACCGTTTCATGCCGGATACACCATCCAAACAGGATCAGATTAATTTAATCTTATCATCTGTCTTACACTACCTAACATAGGCAACAATTGGTTTATTGCTTAAAAATTACGGTTTACTGCCTTTTTTATATGCCGCTACAAAACATTAATATGTCCAGGTATATCCCCATTTGAGACTCCCACGGCTAAAGCCGGAGCTGACACCTTCGGTATCATTGGGATTCTTAGGTGGTAGTCGGTCGTGCATTTCTGCTAACCGTAGTTCCCCCAAGTTCAGGGCTGTCTCATCAGCCCGTCCTAAGACAGTGCATATAGCATCTTAGGCTGACAGACTGTTACCATCTGCCACAGGTTGATTCATGATATTGATCGCTCCAACCCGATCACGATGAGCGTTGAATCCGCATGAACATTCGTACCTTCTATCTTTCACTTTGTTCTTCTCCGCACAGGCAGGACAAGATTGAGAAGTGTAGGAAGGATTTACCTCCACAACCTTTATGCCGACAAGGTTTGCTTTGTAGGAGATGAATTGTTGAAGCTGATAAAAAGTCCAACTATGCAGATTCTTTGCGTTTTTGCGGCTTGTTCTTGCCGTCTTGCGAATATTCTCTAGTCGTTCAAGCTTGATTATTGACACACCTTCCTGAATGGCTGTATCGACAATTTGCCGACTAATCTTATGGTTTTGATCTTTCATCCAACGTTGCTCTTTATTACCGAGCTTACGAATGGCAGACAGTTTTTTGAGTTTACCTAATGTACGTCTACGTTGTTGGTGCTTTCTTCGTATGTACTTGTTTTGTCTGCCGTTTCCAAAGAATCGGGTTTTACCTGTAGAAGTGACAGAAACAGCAGGAACTTTCAAACCAAGATCAATACCCATGATGTTTTCTTTGTTTGTTACGCTTGTAGGTACTTCTACCGAAATTTGAGCGTACCATTTCCCTGACTTTTCGACGATACGCATCAATCCAAGTTTGGCTTTTCTTAACAGTTCCATATCTCTGCTAGTCGCTGTAGCACGAAACGCTGTTTTCTTCGTCTTTTTATCTACAACGATAGGGAAAGCAACTGTATTTTCGGATACCGTGTAGTTTTGATTGTTAACGAAATATACAGATTTTTTAAGAATTGGACGAACACCAAGTTTCTTGATTTTACTGAAAACACTTTTGGCATCACGAATCGCTTGATTACAAACGGCAGACGGAAGAATTGTTTCTACATCTTTTGTAGTCATTTTCGGAAATGCCCCTCGTTGTTCAGCCCGTTTGGTTAGCTGATTGACTACCCGAATGTACTCATTTCCTAATTGACGTAGAATGGCTGGTTGATCAGGAAATATGCGTATCTTAACGGTTAAAGCTTGCATGTGTTCACCCCCTTTTCTTTTGTTCTTCAACATAACGCTTTACTGTTTCGCTTGATACGTTTCCTGCTGTACTAACGAAAAAAGAACGTGTCCACAGACTAGGCAAATGAGCAAGATGCTTAAACTCCTGCCTTACTATTCGAGAGGTCACTCCCTTCACTTTTGCCATTACGTCTGATGGAGAATCGGTGGGAAGACAGTTCAGGAACAGATGGACATGATCGGGCATAATCTCCATTTCCACAATAAGCCAGCTATTCTGATGGCATATTTCAGCCAATAGCTCCTTGAATCGAATTTCCACTTGGTTTACTAACACTTTTCTTCGATAACGAGGGCAGAAAACAAAATGATAGTTAATGAGAGATACTGTTGTAGCTGTACGTCTATATTCTTGTCCCATAAAACAATTGTATCAGTTTAATTGTACAACTACAACAATTAAACGAAAAGAAAAGTACACGCACATGTGCTAGGTGTTTGCCCCGCCCATCCCATGAAGGGATGTTCTGGCAAAGCCGTCTTTCATCCCACGATTAAAACCGTGGGCTTTCAGTCGGCAATTACTGTAATAAAAATGGTAGGTCGGTCTACAAAAAAGGCGCATTCCTCCATTTCAAAAGGAATTGCGCTGAATGCGACCATTTACATATTCCAAAAAGACAAGCAAATAAAAAAACATTTTATAAACAAAGCGTCATAATCTCTCTCCTGTTCCCCTAAATATGTGGAGCAATTAGTGATATCAAGTAGGCGAATGGAAATAGTAAAAGCTGAGCAATTACTGTACCCAATAACCGTCCGGCGCCGAGGTGAAATACGGTAACTTTTAAATCCTTATACGGTCGGGCATCACTTACTACATCATCGAGTAGCTTTGAACAAATCGGGTCAACAAAAATAACCAGTAGAATCGTTCCCACTCCATTAATGACCGTCGCCATTTGGTTTGCTACGGTACGATGGTCAGGCACGAGCACCCCTGCATACAACGAGGATAAAATAGCAATGGAGTAAAACGAAAAGATGATGGCATTCATCCAAAAGAAATTTACACCTATGCGGGTTTCTTTTATGACTTGCCAATTATTCCGAAACGATGGAATCCAAAATTGGGAGGGCATTTTCCAAAACAGACGCAGAAAACCTTCGCTAAGAAAGATTTTAGGAACACTGCCATGCTTATCTAATTTACGTGTACCAATGGCTAGTACACGTGCAACCGTAGGCAATAAGAACATACCTAGCACGATACCCATACTCATTCCAAGCAAAACAATTCGAAAATTTATTAACAACTCATTGATCAATTCCTGATAGTTCATGAACGGAATCTTATCCTTGAAGCGAGTAACAGCCTCTAGCATAGAGGCCAACAGAATGGACTGACTCATAACAGCAAACCGGGCGAATAACACCAAAATGTTGAAAAGCGAAGTAGACGCCCCTATTTTCCCTGTACGTGCACCAGAAAGACGTGCAGCATAGGATACAGTCTCTACACAGCTAATCAACATGGTAACCACCACCACGATCATTAGTTTCATAATAAGTATTCTCCTATTCACATTACCATAACTGTGCAATTTATAATTCTTTTCGTCAACGCTAACCTATTTTATAATGTTTCGTAGTAGAAGAAAAGTATCTTTCCCTGTGAATGGAGTTTATTCCCTATGTCTTACTTTCAGAGTTACTAGCTCATTATGAAAGTAACTTCTTTATCGTTTTGTTCAAAGCCATCTTTTTTGGGTATAGTTGTAGATAAAGTCACGAATTTGACTCATTAACTCAAAAGGCAAGAAATATGGTACGAAAAATAATGTAAATACAGGTGTTTTTCTGTATCATTGAAAGAAACCACATGATAGAGTTACTGACCTACCACTTACATACCGATAGGGGAGAAAATCATGGAGCAGAGAAAAATTAAAAGACTGCTGGTAGCAAACCGCGGGGAAATTGCCATACGCATTTTCCGCGCTGCTACTGAGTTAACAATCCGTACTGTAGCCATCTACTCAGAGCAAGACAATATTTCGTTACATCGATTCAAAGCAGATGAGTCTTACTTAATTGGCGAAGGAAAAGGACCGATTGAAGCTTATCTGGATATTGAGGGAATCATCGAGATTGCTAAGAGACACAATATCGATGCCATCCATCCAGGATATGGGTTCTTATCAGAAAATGAGGAGTTTGCCCGTCGTTGTAAGGAAGAAGGAATAATTTTCATTGGCCCCTCCTCAGACTTAATCCAAAAATTTGGTGATAAAGTAGAAGCCCGTAAGCTGGCAATTGAAGCCGGTATACCTGTTATTCCAGGTACGGAAGGCACTATTGAATCTTTGGATGATGCCCTAGATTTTTCACGTCAATCAGGTTTCCCTATTATTATCAAAGGTGTTTCTGGCGGTGGCGGTCGCGGTATGCGAATTGTTCGAGGTCCAGAAGAATTGCAGGAAGGCTTAGAGAGAGCACGATCAGAAGCGCACTCTTCCTTTGGAAACGCAGAGGTTTATCTAGAACGATATCTAGAAAATCCAAAACATATTGAAGTACAAATTATAGGCGATCAGCATGGTAATCTCGTCCACTTATTTGAACGCGATTGCTCTATCCAGCGCCGCCATCAAAAAGTCGTAGAAGTGGCACCTAGTACAACACTTTCAGATGAGCTACGAGAAGAAATTTGCCAATCTGCACTTACATTAATGAAAACAGCTGGTTATTCGAATGCAGGAACGGTTGAGTTTTTACTCACATCAGACAATAAATTTTACTTTATTGAGGTAAACCCACGTATTCAAGTAGAACACACCATTACGGAGCTTATCACCGGCATTGATATCGTACAAACCCAAATTCGTGTAGCAGAAGGTTTACATTTAAGTGATCCACAGATAGGTATTACATCTCAAAAAGATATCACTATGAGCGGTTATGCGATTCAGTGTCGCGTCACAACCGAAGATCCAGAAAATGGATTTATCCCCGATGCTGGTAAATTGTTGGCGTGGCGCTCTGGAGAAGGATTCGGAGTACGTTTGGATGGGAACAATGGATATCCTGGCGCTGTCATTACTCCATACTATGACTCCCTGCTAGTTAAAATTTGTACCTATGCCAATACGTTTGAACAAGCTTCCCGCAAAATGCTTCGTAGCTTACGAGAATTTCGAATTCGTGGCGTAAAGACCAACCTACCATTTTTAAAAAATGTGGTCACACATCCTGATTTTTTGTCAGGTAATTACAATACCTCGTTTATTGATACAAAGCCAGAGCTATTCAAGTTCCCTGGTGTACAAGACCGTGGTACTCGTTTGCTCAATTACCTTGGAAATATCTCAGTTAATGGCTATCCTGGGCTATCTAAAGAGGAAAAACCAATATTCCATGCTCCACGTGTTCCAAAAACTCCGTTCGACCAGCCATATCCAGCTGGTACGAAACAGATTTTGGAACTGGAAGGCGTTGAAGGTTTAACTAAATGGATTCAAAATCAAAACCAAGTATTAGTTACAGATACCACCTTCCGCGACGCCCATCAATCCTTATTTGCAACACGGGTACGTACCTATGATATGCTTGCCATCGCTGAAGCAACAGGCAAATTAGGTGGAGATTTATTCTCCTTGGAAATGTGGGGCGGTGCTACGTTTGATACCAGCATGCGCTTTTTAAGTGAATCACCGTGGGAACGTTTGCGTCTGTTACGCGAAAAAATTCCAAATGTCTTATTCCAAATGCTTTTGCGCGGTGCAAACGCGGTTGGCTACACCAATTATCCAGACAATGCAGTTAAAGCTTTCATTAAAGCATCTGCCGATAATGGTATTGACGTATTCCGCATTTTCGACAGCCTCAACTGGTTGCCAGGTATGGAGCTGGCCATTAACTCTGTACGCGAATCAGGCAAAGTAGCAGAAGCAGCCATTTGTTATACCGGTGATATCCTTGATCCGAATCGAACAAAATACTCGTTATCCTACTATATAGAACTAGCCAAACAACTTGAAAAAGCAGGTGCTAACATCCTCGCTATCAAGGACATGGCTGGACTCTTGAAACCATATGCCGCTTATCAGCTTGTCCATTCTCTGAAGCAGGAGATCGGTATTCCGATTCATCTGCATACACATGACAGTTCCGGTAATGGTGGCGCTACGTTGGTAAAAGCTATTGAAGCAGGTGTAGATATTGTTGATGCTTCCGTTAGCTCTATGTCTGGTCTCACGTCCCAACCAAGCCTTAATGCTCTTGTTGCCTTGTTAGAAGGAAGCGAGCGGGATACTAAGCTTAATCTAAACGGTTTCAATAAATTATCGGATTACTGGGAAGATGTACGCCCCATGTACCAAGGCTTTGCAAGTGATATGAAAACCACTAGTGCTGAAGTTTACCAGCATGAGATGCCGGGTGGTCAGTACTCTAATTTGGAACAACAAGCAAAGGCTGTTGGTTTGGAAGGTCGCTGGGACGAAGTGAAGAAGATGTACAGTACCGTCAATAAGATGTTTGGCGATATTGTTAAAGTAACTCCATCTTCCAAAGTGGTTGGCGATATGGCACTGTTTATGGTTCAAAATGACTTAGATGAACAGAACGTATATGAAAAAGGGGATCGAATCGACTTCCCGGACAGTGTTATTCAATTCTTCCAAGGCTATCTAGGACAAACACCTAATGGTTTCCCTGAAAAGCTACAACATGTTATTTTAAAAGGACGCAAAGCATTTACATGCCGACCTGGTGAATTGCTTTCCCCTATCGATTTTGACAAGACCAAAGAAGAAGTAGAAGAAAAAGTGGAACGCAAGGTAGATGACCTAGAAGTCTTGTCTTACATCATGTACCCTCAGGTGTTCTTACAATATGAACAGACAAACAAATTATATGGTGACTTGTCCAATTTAGAGACGTCCACTTTCTTCTATGGCTTGCGTTTAGGTGAAGAAACCTCCGTTACTATTGAACAAGGTAAGACGTTAATTATTAAACTCAACAATATTGGAGAGGTTCTCCCTGACGGAACGCGTAAAGTGAACTTTGATTTGAATGGTCAAAACCGTGTCATCACTGTTCGAGATCTATCTGCACAGGTATCAGCCTTAATACGTTTAAAAGCTGATCGTAAAAACCCAGGTCATATCGGTGCCTCTATGCCAGGTAAAATTCTAAAAGTATTGGTAAAACCGGGCGATTCTATTTCCCGTGGACACAATTTAATTGTAAGTGAAGCAATGAAAATGGAGACAACCCTTCAGGCACCTTCGGATGGTACAATCAAAGCTATTCACGTTAAAGAAGGAGATAGTATTGAAGTAGGAGATCTGTTAGTCGAACTCGAGTAGCCATAGAACAAAAAAGAGCTGTTGAGGATTGTTCCCCCAACAGCTCTTTTTTTGTAAGTAGCAAAACGTTACCTAGCCTTATTGCTTATCTAACAAATCGCCCAGATCTTCGTGAACTTGTTGTGGAGACACTCCAGTATGTGAACAGCTTTCTTCACCTTGATTTTTCTTGTTGTTACACATGCCTGAGAATTTATCCACAATTTGCGGGATAGAATCTAGGATGCGATCATACAAATGGGTAGCGTTTTCCAGTGGAATAGAACGAACCCCCTGCTTGCCAACAACTAGAAAAGCGACAGGTGTAATAGAGACACCTCCACCGCTACCCCCACCAAATGGATGGCTGTGGTCCGGATGATGATCTCCTGTTATCTTGAATTCACTACCCCCTGAAGCAAAACCAAAGCCTACTTTTGAAATGGGCAGGATGACGCTTCCATCCGGTGTTTCAACCGGATCGCCAATAATGGTATTGACGTCCACCATATGCTTTAAATTTTCCATGGTGGTTTTCATTAAACCCTGAATGGGGTGATCTGCCATTTCCTCGCACGCCCTTTCTTCATTTTGATTGCGATACGAACTAACGCGACAATAACGTGTCCTACCCGAAAGAAAAGAACACAAGAAAGTTCGGTTCGGATGATAGTAGCATTCCACATCGGTTCTACAGTAATACGCGGCATTTCCTGCAAAGAAATGTAATAGGAGAGCATAGACGCCAACATATTTTTTATTCCTAAAACTAAACCGATCAGAGTTCCTGTAGCTGCCGCGTCCCCTGTGCCAATTATGGTTTGCCACTGTAGCTTTTCACAATACACATGCCGAAGAGCTTGGCGGAATATTGGATAAAAATCCTGTATCCGTTCAATCAGCTCCTGAACACGATGCAACCAGGATTCAACATCCTCTGTATCAATACTGCTCTTACTTTCCGTATTAGAAAGAACGTCCCCCTCCTTTTTTATTTTTGCAACCACTTCAGGATGATTGTTTTTATTTAATTTGAGATTAATCATAGGTAGCTCATAATTCAATTTAATTAGTTTCCAAATTTGAATATGTATGGTAAAAATATCATTTTCCTTTTTCCGATGATAATGTAAAAAAATTTTAATAGGGGTAATCATAATCAAGATCAGTAAAAGAAACAGTACAATCAGAACTCCCCAAAACCAATGCACAAAAAAGCCTCCCTTCGCTTTTGTAGTATGAGCGATTTGGAAGGCAAATATGACCAGTTAATTTAAGATATACACTTTTGCTTGCTGAATACCATGATCTCTCGCCTGCTTAGGAGAAGTCATAAACAAATCAATGTGGTTTTTTTTCACTTTGGAACCAATGTTCGCGGCTACAGCATACCCGTAGCCCTCAATATATAAATGGGTGCCTAAAGGTATTACTGAAGGATCAACTGCTACAATCCCCTCTCGTAAGTCCCAGCCGAGATATCCCTTAGTTGGACCATTGGTAAAATCATAGGCTGTGGTTTGCACTTGTAGGACACGCTTATAAGAAAATTCGACAGGGTTCGTGTGTTTCGATAAAGCATCTTGTTTGTTCGGTAAAAATAACGAGTAGTAAACCTGACTAGCAGCTTCTGCACGTGTTACCTTTTTCCTAGGCTCCAGCTTTCCATTCAAGGCTTTCTGAGTTTCTTTATTTTGCAAAGCATAGGCATATTCTCTTTGACTCCATGTAGGAACCTCTTGACTGTCAGGATAGTTTTTTAACGTATCATAGGTTGTTGACCATTTTACATTATTTACTTCTCCACTTTTACCACTTGCTCTATTTAGAAAGGCAATCAATTCTTGCCTTTCTACATAGCTATTAGGGTTGAGCATTCGTTTCCCGTTCTCCACAGTTCCCTGAATTATTCCTAGGCGATACGCTGTTTCAGCATAAGGTGAAAGCCAATTATTCAAGGGTACATCACTAAAGCTGCTTTTTCCTTTAGTAGCAGGTTCAATTTGCTTGCTCTTCAATAGCAGAACAATGAATTCACCCATGGTAATCTCTTCATCAGGACGAAAAAGTCCATCTTGATCGGATATGACCTTGTTCTCGTATAGAGATTTGATTTCCTTTTCAGCCCAATGACCGACTACATCTTTTATGGTGTCAACCTGATCTTTCTCAACATGTTCCTTATTGTTCTGTTCTGTTTTTTGTTTCGAATCTTCTAACTCAACTTCTGAAGAATCATTTTTTCCTTCCGGTGTTGCGTATCTATTTTGACCTTGATTAGTTTCTTCTTCATCGTTTGTAGATGCTGTTTCCTGTTGGGATTCACCCTTTTCTTCTGCTTGTATGACACCTGCTTGCATACCGAACAAACATGCCATACACGCAATCAGCATTTTCCGTAACATGCATCAACCTCCTAAAGTAATGTATCGTTCTATGTTGATAAGCCTCATTTTCCATTCTAATAAATACCTCAGCCTTTTCAATGCACAAATGTTTCCATTTTATTTTATAACACGATAAATATTTTATTTTTTTGTTATATTTGTATGTAAAAAAGACGCCGATTAAGGCGCCTTTTACCATCCAGATATTCAATTATTGACGGCCAGACAATTGTTGTTCAGCAAAACTTACAAGACGTTTTGTGATTTCGCCACCAACAGAACCGTTTTGACGAGATGTTGTGTCAGGACCAAGTTGAACACCAAATTCAGATGCGATTTCGTATTTCAATTGATCAAGAGCTTGGTTTGCTTGAGGTACCAGAAGGTTGTTGCTAGATCCGTTGTTGTTTGACATATCTAGTCACTCCAATCTAAATTTTTGGCTACCAACTTTTCGTTAGCAGCATTCAAAATGCAAAGACTAGTCCTTATATTTTCAATGCTACTAACCAAACTTATAGGAATAAATAAATCTTTTGACGTTGCCATCCATACCGTTTTGGCAACTTTGTAAGTTTACTATGTGTGAAATTTGCTAGCTGTATTCCTGCCAATTTTTATCCAAAAACATTGTCTGGTCGCTTACCCTTCCTTTTTCAAGAGTTTAATCATTGTTAAATTTTTTTATGCAGTGTGTTATCTTTCTTTGAGAAATCAAACTTACTTAAATCAACTTGTCTGGTTCCCTAAAAGTAGAATGGTAAAAAAACACCCTTTTCAATCTAGCAGTTTTCTCCAGTATTCTTTGGTTATTTTTACTTCCCTACATTTCCTGCTATGAATAAAAACGTTTGAGCAATTCTTCCTTGGACATAAATACGCGAGTAAGTGGATCAATTGATGTAGGAGCCTTTCTTCCTTTAGGATGCATGACAATCTTTAATAAAGTAAGATACCACCGTTTAAATTTGAAGTACCAAACATCTGGAACAGGAGACATAGAAAACCCAAGTTGCCCACTTCCTTTGAATAGCATAGTTGTGCCCACAATCCCTTTAATCTCTCGTTCTTTTGGGTGAGATATGAGCATTTTAGCTAGCTGAGGCAATGACTTTCTGACTTCACGAACCAGCGTCAGTCCGATCTGTACATCACTGTGAATTCCCATGCTACGCTTAGCTAACAAATAATTATGGATGTGAAGTCGGATAACAACGTCTCCCTTTTGGATAACAATACCATTGTCAGTTTGTAGCGTTTCACCACGGTATGTTCGGATAGCATAGCGAAAGATATTCTGTTCCTTTTGAATGTAATTTAATCTGCTACAGCAATGATAAATCTTATCCCAGATGCCCCATAGGGTGAGCATGGCAACGTTCAATCGACTCGTCTCCTTTATTATTTCTGTCCTCCATTTCTGCAAAATCTATGTTAGTATGACCCATTTCCACTAAAGTAACGCGAGAAGTGAATGACTAAGTGAATGCAGTACTGTATGATATAATCTTGTCCACAGTGGTACTACCATCTATATGTTCGTTTTACTGAAATAATTGATTAGAAGTGTAAAATTCTTCTATATTTTGTCTAATACATACCATAGCCTATATCTAAATGCGGTGTATCCATCTCCAATCTCATGCTTCTTTTGTGTTCCTATTATCCGGTTCGTTAGAGGCAAATCGATACCTCAGAGACAGTACCAGTAATTTCAAATCTCCTTTTTCCAGACCAACCTAGAAGGTCAGTGAATGCTTTATTTAGATCCTACAATTGTTACTCTTTGTTCACAAAAAAACAGACCAGGAAATAATCCCAGCCTGTTCTTTTATGTGCGACGGCTACGCCATTTACCAAGCAATAACACTACTATAACCACCATCCCAGATATAACCTGAGGGGGAATGATCAGATTAGAAGCTATCTTATCAAGGACAAAAGGATCTCCCAAAAACATGTTTACGGCCGTGTAAGCAAGAATACCTGTGCCTACATATAAAAGAATTGGATAGCGATCCAGCAAATTAGCAATCAGACTACTACCAAACATTAACAATGGAATACTTAAAGCAAGACCGATTATCACTAAGATAATATTCCCATTCGCAGCACCACCTACAGCTAGTACGTTATCTAGACTCATAATAAAATCGGCTAAGATAATCGTTTTAATCGCCTGTCCACTGTTTTTGCTGACGTGCACCTCGCTTGTATCCTCTTCTCCGCCCAACAATTTGAGAGCGATGTAGAGCAGCATAACCCCTCCCACCGCTTTAACTAATGGAATAGCGAGCATCCAAGTAGCTACAATCGTAAGTAATACGCGCAAAAGCACAGCACCCAGCGTACCGTATAGGATCGCTTTCTTTCGTTCAATCGGTGGAAGCCCACGGCAGGCCAATCCAATTACAACAGCATTATCTCCACTTAATACCACATCGATAATAAAAATATGAAATAAAGCAAGTAGTGTGTTTGTATCCATGGTTTCTCCCCATTTAGTGTGAGCATCAGGAGCTGTGTCAATTCGATTCGAGGTTGTCCACATTGAAATAGGCACCGCAGATCTTTGTCGAATCTGACTCTCACTTTTCTTTTTGTATTATTATAGGTATCTTTGCGCTATTTACCCATCTTGTATTCTAGTCCCCTTCCGTTACACTTACATGCCAACGTTATACCATCTGACTGAATTCTACGCAAGTAGCTTGCTTTTGTCGGAATTTGACTTACGATTTTTTGACGAATTGGGTATTTTTTGCTTGAAAATAGTTGTATTCTTGATTAGGATGAAGGAGGGTGAAGGTGTAATGGTCAATGTTACATTGCTTACATATGAGCAAATTTCTAAATTTTTAGTAACACTAGTACCTACAATTACGAATAAGTGGTTAGATAAGTTAGAAGATCTCTTTCATCCCTATCGGGTAACTCTACCTAGAAATTTGGCTGAAAAACCATGCTACCTAATCTCACTCCTACTTATGCGTGACACATACGAAGAAGATGTCCGTGAGTCCTCTCATGAAATAGGTAACTGGTTTTGGACTGAAAAGCTCCCTTTATCATTAGCCTTAAAAACATTTCAAATACTATATCATGTATTTATGGATGAAATTCAAGCAAATATATCACCCAATTTGATTACTTCTGAAAAACGCTCCTCTATGGAAAAAAGATTAAAGATATTAATTGATGAAGCCTTATACCAGGCTGTACAAAATTACGAAGATTTGGTACAAAATGAATTAAGTGAAAAAGAAAAAACCATTTCTTATTTACATAATGATAAATTGGAAATACTTGACAAAATTGCGGCTAATATGGCACACGAGTTACGAAACCCTCTTTGCGCCATTGAAGGCTTTCTAAAATTAATTTTGGAAAGTACAAATGGCAATCATGTTTTGGAAAATTATGTACAAGTCGTACTACACGAATTTGATAGTTTCCATCGACAAATTACAGGCTTTCTCAGTTTTTGCAAGAAGCCTATTTTAGATGAAGTTTATAAAAAGGTTTCATTATCTGAGTTACTCCATGAAGTAGAAATACTGCTCACACCAAGGTTACATGCTGAAAACGTGACGTTAATTATGCGTATGGACCCTTGTGATTTGTATTGCTATAAAGAGGGCCTGTCCCAAGTACTCATTCATTTATTAAACAATGCTATTGATGCCGTTAGTTCTAACGTTTACAAGCACGTACAGGTATCCACCTACAAACATACGGACAGTCTTACAATCATGGTAGAAAACAATGGTGAAGAAATACCTCAAGATCTTGTAGAGAAACTTTTTCAACCCTTCTTTTCCACCAAAGACGATAGTACAGGCATTGGATTATCCATCTGTAAAAACATTATTGAAAAACATAATGGTAGCATTTACTGTGAGTCTAATAGTACGGTTACTCGTTTTTTTATTCGATTACCATGCAATTTTCAATAAAATTCTGTTCTGTACGCTTTATCAGAACAGAATTTCTCTGTCATTTCAGATAAATATGTAAAACTAGTAGCATACTTTTATTATATGCATTCTATAACTAAAAAAGCACATAATCCCAGTTACTTCCTTTCCATAGCTGGGATTATGTGCTTCTCATTTTTTATAATTGAATACTTCCTCTAATCATCCGGTAGCATTTATATTTTTCCCGACATATGAAAAAAGAGTTCCCTTTAAAGGAACTCTTTTTTCGAAAACCAGTTCTATGACTTTAATGGAGCGGGTGATGGGAATCGAACCCACGCGACCAGCTTGGAAGGCTGGAGTTCTACCATTGAACTACACCCGCAAATTATGTGGTGCCGAGGACCGGACTTGAACCGGTACGGGAATACTCCCGACAGATTTTAAGTCTGTTGCGTCTGCCTATTCCGCCACCCCGGCAAAAAATGAAAATGTCGGGAAGACAGGATTCGAACCTGCGACACCTTGGTCCCAAACCAAGTACTCTACCAAGCTGAGCTACTTCCCGATATATGTAGATGGCGTGCCCTGAGAGATTCGAACTCCCGACCTTTTGATTCGTAGTCAAACGCTCTATCCGGCTGAGCTAAGGGCACATAATGGAGCGGACGACGGGGCTCGAACCCGCGACCTTCGCCTTGGCAAGGCGACGCTCTACCAATTGAGCTACGTCCGCATAAAAAAATGGTGAGCCATGAAGGACTCGAACCTTCGACCCTCTGATTAAAAGTCAGATGCTCTACCAACTGAGCTAATGGCTCATACATGGTGGGGAGAGACGGATTCGAACCGCCGAACCCGGAGGGAGCAGATTTACAGTCTGCCGTGTTTAGCCACTTCACTATCTCCCCATGTATGGTGGTGCCGGCGATAGGACTTGAACCCACAACCCCCTGATTACAAGTCAGGTGCTCTACCAATTGAGCTACACCGGCAAATTATGTTATTTACATCCGTCATCTTTTAAAAAGATGGCGGAGCTGACGGGACTCGAACCCGCGACCTCCGGTGTGACAGACCGGCGTGAACTCCAACTTCACCACAGCTCCAAAAATTTGGTTGCGGGGACAGGATTTGAACCTGCGACCTTCGGGTTATGAGCCCGACGAGCTACCGAGCTGCTCCACCCCGCGACAATATGAAAATAAAAATGGTGGAGGATGACGGGATCGAACCGCCGACCCTCTGCTTGTAAGGCAGATGCTCTCCCAGCTGAGCTAATCCTCCAAAGTACTATGGTGACCCGTAGGGGATTCGAACCCCTGTATGACAGCGTGAAAGGCTGCTGTGTTAAACCGCTTCACCAACGGGCCAAGCATGTGATGGTGCTCCCGACAGGAATCGAACCTGCGACCTCTTCCTTACCATGGAAACGCTCTACCGACTGAGCTACAGGAGCATGGCTCCTCAGGACGGACTCGAACCGCCAGCCTACCGGTTAACAGCCGGTTGCTCCACCATTGAGCTACTGAGGAACAGTATAAAATAAAACTTGTTCTTTCAAAACTGGATAATGAAAGTCAGCATACAGGCATGTGGATAAGTCCTCGACCGATTAGTATTCGTCAGCTCCATGCATTACTGCACTTCCACACCGAACCTATCAACCTCATCGTCTATGAGGGGTCTTACTAGCTTGCGCTATGGGAAGTCTCATCTTGAAGGGGGCTTCACGCTTAGATGCTTTCAGCGCTTATCCCGTCCGCACATAGCTACCCAGCTGTGCCACTGGCGTGACAACTGGTGCACCAGGGGTGCGTCCATCCCGGTCCTCTCGTACTAAGGACAGCTCTCCTCAAACTTCCTACGCCCGCGACAGATAGGGACCGAACTGTCTCACGACGTTCTGAACCCAGCTCGCGTACCGCTTTAATGGGCGAACAGCCCAACCCTTGGGACCTACTTCAGCCCCAGGATGCGATGAGCCGACATCGAGGTGCCAAACCTCCCCGTCGATGTGGACTCTTGGGGGAGATAAGCCTGTTATCCCCAGGGTAGCTTTTATCCGTTGAGCGATGGCCCTTCCATGCGGAACCACCGGATCACTAAGCCCGACTTTCGTCCCTGCTCGACTTGTAGGTCTCGCAGTCAAGCTCCCTTGTGCCTTTACACTCTACGAATGATTTCCGACCATTCTGAGGGAACCTTTGGGCGCCTCCGTTACTCTTTAGGAGGCGACCGCCCCAGTCAAACTGCCCACCTGGCATGGTCCTTCCACCCGATAAGGGCGGCAAGTTAGAAACTCCGTACATCAAGGGTGGTATCCCAACGACAGCTCCACGAAGGCTGGCGCCCTCGCTTCACAGCTTCCCACCTATTCTGTACATGATGCACAAAGTTTCAATACCAGGCTACAGTAAAGCTCCATGGGGTCTTTCCGTCTTGTCGCGGGTAACCTGCATCTTCACAGGTATTATGATTTCACCGGGTCTCTTGCCGAGACAGCGCCCAAGTCGTTACGCCTTTCGTGCGGGTCGGAACTTACCCGACAAGGAATTTCGCTACCTTAGGACCGTTATAGTTACGGCCGCCGTTTACTGGGGCTTCGGTTCAAAGCTTCGCTTGCGCTAACCCATCCCCTTAACCTTCCAGCACCGGGCAGGCGTCAGCCCCTATACTTCGCCTTGCGGCTTCGCAGAGACCTGTGTTTTTGCTAAACAGTCGCTTGGGCCTTTTCACTGCGGCCTCCTCGGGCTATAAACCCTACCGAGGCGCCCCTTCTCCCGAAGTTACGGGGCCATTTTGCCGAGTTCCTTAGCAAGAGTTATCCCGCGCACCTTAGGATTCTCTCCTCGCCTACCTGTGTCGGTTTGCGGTACGGGCACCTTGTTCCTCGCTAGACGCTTTTCTTGGCAGTGTGAAATCAGGGACTTCGGTACTATAATTTCCCTCGCCATCACAGCTTGTGCTTACTGGTGTGCGGATTTGCCTACACACCACACTTACTGCTTAGACGGCCATCCAATAGGCCGCTCACCCT
>CP033464.1:5512500-5559705 GCA_007833815.1 Brevibacillus laterosporus
ACTATGGAAATGAATTGCTTCTAATCTTACTCCACGCTTCATTGTCATCCAACCAGCCACAGGGCTATCAATCCCACCGGATAATAGTAGCAAGACCTTACCACTAGCACCTACAGGTAATCCACCAGCACATGGTAGGGTTTCACTGCTAATAAAAGTACCTTCCGCACGGATTTCCACCTTAACAGAGGCTTCCGGTTGGTGAAGATCTACTTTTAATCCTTCTATATTACGCAACAGGTGGGTACCCACCATGCGACTAACATCCATCGAAGCCATTGGATAACGCTTATCCGCTCTTCTTGTGTCTACTCGGAAGGTACGTGGAGCTGGCGACAGAGATTGAACCAAGCGAAGAGTTCCTTCTTTGATCGCTTCTTCTGTTTGTTCTACTTGGATCGTTGGGCTAATGGAAGTAATTCCAAACACTGCCTGTAGCTTTTCCATAACCTCATAGGCGTTCTCCCCATTCAGTTGAACATACATCCGACCGTAACGACGATATACCTCCACTGAGGAGTGTGTCACCAAAACATTACGTACATTTCTCATCAACGTATCTTCAAATTGATCACGGTTACGTCCTTTTAGTGCTAATTCGCCATAGCGAATCAAAATTACATCATAGTTCATTGTTGTCATCCTCTACACTTTTGTATATGGTAAAATGCGATTTTTGCATGTTAGCAGCGCTACTAGGAATTTCTCCACGTCATCCTTTGTATTTTGCTTTCCTAGACTTATCCGTAAAGACGATTTGGCTTGTTCACGACTCATCCCTGTCGCTACCAATACTGGACTTGGCTCATCTGATTTAGCTGAACAAGCGGAGCGAGTAGACACACAGAATCCTTCCGCTTCCAAGGCATGCAACAAGACTTCTGCTTTCATCCCTTTTACGGAAATATTTAAGATATGGGGTGCCACTTCTGTTTCAGGTGTATTTATCATACAGCCAGGAATCTGTTTAATTCCTTCCCTCAAACGTTGTTGCATCTCTTTCAAACGAGGAATATCTTGATTAGCAGTCTCTTCGACTAGGCGCATAGCTTTTGCCATTCCTGCAATTCCAGGTATATTTTCCGTACCAGAACGGAATCCACTCTCCTGACCACCACCTTTTAATAAAGGCTCAATCAACAAATTTTCTCGTTTTACTAGTATACCAACACCACGAGGACCATGAAATTTGTGGGCAGACAAGCTAAGCAAATCAACTCCCCACTCATTGATCCGAAGAGGTACTTTTCCAAAACTTTGAACCGCATCTACATGGAACAAGACTTTAGGGAACAGCTTAAGATACGTACCTATCTGATTAATAGGTTGGATTGTCCCTAATTCATTATTAACATGCATAATAGAAACCAGTATTGTATCTGGTCGCAACGCTTGTTTTAGATCGTCTAGTGAAACTCTTCCTTCCTTATTTACAGGAAGATAAGTTACCTCGTAGCCAAATTCCTCTAGTTGTTTACATACATCCAATACAGAGGCGTGCTCTACTTGACTAGTAATAATATGGCGACCACGCTCACGATAGCGCATGGCTACACCTTTAATCGCTGTATTATTGCTTTCCGTGCCACCGGAAGTAAAGAAAATCTCAGCTGGTTTCTTTTGCAAAGCATGAGCAGCAATTTGGCGAGCCTGTTTTAAAACATTCTCTGCTTCTACGCCCATACGATGCAAGGAAGAAGGATTCCCATAGTAAGCTTCCATAGTCCGCTTCATGGTTTCAATCACCTGCGGATGAGGTTGGGTCGTGGCACTATTATCCAGGTAAATCACGGCAAAGACACCCTTCCTACAATTCAAATCTGGGTCGAACTGTCTTACATCATACCATATTGTTTGTTTTTACAACTACCTTCATGCTGTACTTCTTTACTTCGACTTGGTAATTGCTGTAGGTCTTTATTTGTCCTTATGCATAAGAGCGAACCTCTCGTACTATCCTAACCAGCATCTATAATATTCTAGCAAGCGCTCGTTCACATTTAAGTCATAGTTGCAAACGCTTTCAACATATTTCGCCGCTTTACACACACCTCTATATTTGTTAGAATTATCAATAAATTTAAAGAAAAAGGGGCTTTTATCATGACCGTCATGGAAAAAATCAAACAAATGGAAGATGAATTACAGCGTTTAAAACAAGAAGTTATTGAAGAGGCAAAACAATCCAAGACATTTTATACGGATGATGAAGCTTCCCACGATGTCTTAACAGAGGTTTACAACTAAGCATGGACATGGAAATTCGCTTAAGCTTAATGACAAGCTTACACAGGAAAAGTGGTTACTCACTCTACGAGGAGATAACCACTTTTTTGTCTTTCTTTATTAGAGAAAGCTATTTTTCAAGTATGGGCAATGTTTCGAAATACTCCCCGGCAAATACTTCTGTTGCTGCACCCGTCATATATACATGCTGGTCATCTTCACGCCATTCAATCTGCAAATCGCCACCTAGCAAATGGATCGTCGCCATTCGCTCTGCTTTTCCTTCCAAAACAGCAGCTACTAATGCAGCACATGCTCCTGTTCCGCAGGCAAGTGTTACTCCAGAGCCACGTTCCCACACACGAAAGGTAATATCAGAAGCTGTATTGATTGAGATAAATTCAATGTTGGCTCTTTCAGGGAATAAGGAATGCTTTTCTAACAATGGCCCATAGGTAGTTACATCTTCCTCGGATATGTTATCCGTCAGAATTACCACATGTGGATTTCCCATAGATACAGCTGTAAAAGTAAAGGTACGTCCATTTATTTCCACCTGTTCACTAATTGCTTCGGTGTCAGGATTTCCTGTCATAGGAATTTGTCCACGTAAAAGACGTGGCTTCCCCATATCAACTGTCACCTTTTCTACTTTGCCATCCAGCCCTACGTGTACAACTGGTGTAACAATTCCTCCACTTGTTTCAATGGTAAAAGAGGTTTCATTCGTTAAGCCATGATCGAATACATATTTGCTAACACAACGCAGACCGTTGCCACAATTGCGCGCCTCGCTACCATCATTATTAAATACTCTCATCCGAAAATTCGCTATTTCAGACGGCATAATCAGAATCAAACCATCTGCCCCGATACCGAAATGTTGCTGGCTTACTCTTCGTGAAAGCTCCGGCAAATCTACGTTCGTAAGCGGTTCTGCAAAACAATTGACATATACATAATCATTGCCTATCCCATGCATTTTGGTAAACTTCATCCCCGACTCCCACCATTCCGAGTTTTCCCCTCATTGTATCACACGCAATGTATTGCGTGGTTTCTTCCTTCATCATAGTTGTTTGATAAAAACATCTGTTGACAAGCTACCCTTGCTTACAACAGATGGGCAAATATTCACCTGCTATAATAAGAAGAAACAAAGCTGGGAGGGAATACAATTGTTTAATCAACTTGCTTTAGGAAGTCATAATCAAGCTAAACAGAAAGCTATTTTTTTAGCTACTGGCATTCAACCTCATTGTGTAAGTGTACCTTCAGGAGTGTCCGAGCAACCTTTATCGGAGGATGAAACGATTAGAGGAGCCATTGAGCGAGCCAAACAAGCCTTTGAGGCAGTACCGAATGCAGAGATAGGTTTAGGATTAGAAGGTGGTCTGGCCTTTGATTCCATCTATACAAAGCAGTGGTACCTGATATCCATCTGTGCCGCTTGGAATGGTGAAGTGTTACATATTGGTAAAGGACTTGCTTTTCCAATCCCCAACCAAATCGGTGAGACCATGAAAACGTCTGGTAGAGAATTACGTGAAGTGATCGACAGCTTATCAGGTACCCTCAACAGTAACCATAAGGAGGGAGCATACGGACTTTTTACAGAAGGTAAAATTACTCGCGCCCATGTCTTTAAAGAAGCAGTTATTGCTGCCTTGACGCCGTTTGAATCAGATTATTATCGCTCCTGATAAGTCTTTATCCCCACGCTATCGTGGGGATAAAGATATAAGTGATATCATTTCAACTTTAGTAAAACCAGCATTATTTTTCATATTGTCCCGTTATAGCATCAATACTTCCTGATTCTCCATCATTCGGAATAGGTGTATAGACAAGAATTGGAGTTTGTTTAATTGATTGATTTTTCTAAAACAATGGACGGATCAGAAAATATTGGCTTATCTGTTAGCCATCCTGCCACATGAAGATTGTTGACAAATCTTGTATATTGGACTAGCGTCTCTTTATCATTAGCAACTACGGAATTCATTTGGTATTCCTCAAAAGATTGTCCAATAAAATCTTGTAAAAAAGCTTTTGCTCTTTTTAACGCAATCTCTTTTGGAGTAGCTACATTTTTGTCATCTTCACTTGAGAGGTTGTCCCTGTAAAGAAGAAGCAATCCATTTTGGCTGTCGATGCTTACATCACGGTACAAAGTCACTTTGTCCTTCTCTCTCTTCCGAAACTCAATGTAATATTCACTTTTTTGGCTTTGTTTAGAGGGCTCAAGAAATATGATCTGCTCTGACCCTCGCATCTCCGGAAATTCTTTATCCGATTTCTCTAATGTCTGTGTAGCTATTCCCACGACCTCAGTTACTTGGCCATCTTCTAATTGACCATCTTCGTCTTTAGGCAATAACGAGTTTAAAAACGGAAATGTAGCAGTAAACTTGCATGTAGACTCTAGAACATCCCCCTCCACTCTTTTTATTCAACACAAAGTAGGGGCTGACTCAACAGGTTAAAATACCTGCGAGACAGCCCCTTCTTTGTCAATCATGTCAATAAACAATGATCTACCGGGCAGCGTAATAAGGATAAATTAAGAGCGCCCCGACAAATGCAAGAGCCCCTATAACCATTGCCCAAGTTCCCAGTGATCTTGCCTCACGACGGAAAGCAAGAAACCCTAGCACAATTCCCAGTGGCCCTAAAACATAAGGCAACAGGAACAAGGACAAGATGGAAGAACCTAGCCCCACCATACCTATTCCGCTTCCCTGTACCAAAGTGCCACTGTTCTCTTCTGCTCGTCTAGTTGCTCGCAAGCTGGATTCATCACCATCCCGCAACCGTGTTGGACGGTACGGCTCAGCGATTTCCGCAGCTGTTTCCGTTGTGACATCATTACGATAAGACATCGCATCATTGTTATCGACTTGAGAAGATGTCGCCACCGCTTGCACAGATTGATCTAGATCGCCTGAATAGCGCTCTGTCTGCGTCCGAGGATTATATTCCATATTCCCCTTTGTTTCAGTAGCACCTGGTTCCATCGTAGCTCGCATCCATGAATCATTCGCTAGCTCCGTGTCATACGATTTTGTATCAATTTTGTCCTTGCGGCTTTGAGCAGTCCTCGCTTCCTTCTGCTCACCACGTAAACGTCGTTTCTGATCGTTACCCATGCTGTGCTCCAACCCCTTTTTTAATCAGGATGAAATGAAGGAAGTAGCCTTATTCTCTGTCTTCGGTGTACAATTTACTCAGGAGGTGTGGAGATGACAAACAATAAATCACTAAGAATTGGCATTGATATTGACGGTACCGTTACCGATCCGGGCAGTATTGTCCCATTTCTAAATCGAACTTATGGCAAAAATTTAACACTACAAGATTGCTTTGAATATAATTTAGCGAATGTATATCAGATAACAGATGAAGAATTTAATACCTGGCTTCTACAAAATAGCCAGGAGGTTTACTCCCATTCGCTTTTACATGGTAACGCCTCCGAAATTTTGCAAAACTGGTACCTATCGCACGAACTCATCTATATCAGTGCCAGAGCCTTAGATGATATGGATGTAACCAAAGCTTGGTTTACTAAACATCATATCCCTTATCATCATATTGATCTGGTTGGCTGTCATGATAAAGTTAGTGCCGCAAAAACATGGAGCATTGATCTATTCATGGAAGATCGTCTGGAAAATGCCTTGCAATTATCTAGTGAGCTCGAAATTCCTGTTCTGTTGTTTGACACGCCCTATAATCAGGGAGAGTTACCATCCCTAGTCCATCGGATTACTAGCTGGGATGAAGCTAATGCATTTATGAACCGGATGAAAATGGGACATACAGCAGGAACGACTTTAGAAAAACAAGCCTTGTAAGACAAGTGATTCTTTCTTACATAGCCAAATAGCTGACAAAAAAAGACGTAACCTTGCGAGAGGTTACGTCTTTTACATGTCGCCCGTTTTTAGTTGTTATCTCCGCTGAAAACGTCACTTTTTCTTTCATCTCAAGTAATCAACGTCGCATTTGAATGATTACTCCTTTGGTTTAAACGTATGACAACAGGTTTCACGAGAAGTTGTTGCATAATCACGGTGCTCTGTATCATAACCGAACTCGCCTGCCATTTCAGCGTTGTACTTTTTGTTTGCATGGGCGTCAATCTCAACCATAATTGCTTCGGCATTACAGTTATTTCCCTGCCCCCAGTACGTGCAACTCGCTACACTACATTTTACTTCTGGCATGTTGGTCACCTCCTATGGGCTATACTGCACCCATATGAAGACTTTTATAACCGTTACATTCAGGATTTTTTTACATAGTATAGCGGTAATGGTAGGATATCTACAGGAGGTGAATGATTACCATTATGAGTAAACCAGTAGTAATTGTTACAGGAGGTACCGGTGGACTTGGAATGGCACTCGCCAAGGAGTATATACGTGAGGGATACCATGTGATTATCACAAGCAGAGATCATATGAAACTAAAAAGGGTCCAACATGAATGGAACCGCCCTCCTGTCCTACATATCTATAAACTTGACCTATCTGATAATGAAGCGGTAAGGGCTTTTTCAGCTTGGGTAAAAATTAGATTTGGTCGTTGCGACATTCTTATTAATAATGCAGGTTCTGCTTTATTTAAGCCTTTTTTAGAACACTCGTTGGAAGAAATTCATCAGACCATTGAATCTAATTTATTGGGCACCTTATATATGACCTGTGCTTTTCTACCCATGATGCTCGCTCAATCAGAAGCTAGGATTGTAAACATCGCTTCTCTAGCAGGTCGAGTTGCTTCTGCTAAAACCGCTGTATACGCGGCGACCAAGGCTGCTGTGATAAGATTTAGTGAGTCACTTAGACATGAGCTCGCTTCTACTCAAATCTCTGTCACTTGCGCACTACCCGGACCTATTGATACACCATTCCTCATGTATGCAGACGAAACGGGTTCCTATAAACAAAAGGTAAGTGGCTACCTGTTATCTCCCGAAGCGACTGCAAAAGCCATTATTAAAGCAACAAAACAGAAGCGCTATGAGGTTGCTCTACCAAAACGCCTCCATCTATTGTCGCTTATTTATCCTTTGTTGCCAGAGTTTATCATGAAACGCGTTGCATCCTTATTAAACCGTAAATGATCATACCATCAATACAAGGCACGCAATCTTACCATAGCTAAAATTCCAACTATGATACATAGCGCGGCACAATAGACAAAAATACGATCCATTCCTATTGAAGAAGCCAGGAGGCCGGATAAGAAACTTCCTACAGGTAGACCAAATCCTGTAATGGAACGATTGGCAGTCAATACTCGACCCAATATCTCATTCGGCACCTGTTTTTGGATATAGGTTGAAACCAACACATGAAACGGAGCAAAAACAATGCCTGCAACAAAAAAACACAAAACAGCGACTTCCATACGTTTGGTAAAACCCAGAGGAAATGTAACCAAGCCCCACAAACAAATAATAGCCCCTACTGTCACTCCAATTGGATACTTCCAGTTCTTCGCAATGAATAACACTGAGCCACACAAGGACCCAACAGCTATTGCTGTAAGCATATATCCCTGATAAGCCTCATTACCAAGCCCCCACACTTGCTGTATATACACTGGCAATAATTCCACAGGTGCATATCCCATATTAAAAAACAAACTAAAGAATAAAAGAGAAAGAAGCATCGAATGCGCGCCAATATAACGATACCCTACAACAAGATCTTTCCAGAAATTCAGCAAAGATTCTCGTTTTGTATTACTTACTACGGTAGAACTTGGCTTATATGTATAGGAAACTCGTAAAAAACAAGCTGCACACAAAAAGAAACTAATCGAATCAATAATAATGACGTTAGCAGGTCCAATTAATGTAACAGCCAATCCAGCTAGCATAGGTCCAAAAAGCCAGACAATCTGCCACTGTGCACTCATTACGCTATTTGCTTTTATAATCTGTTCTTTATTCTTGATAAGATGCGGTAACATAGCTTGCTGACCGGTACTGCTTAATGGTGATAACATACCAGCTAAGGCCATACCGTTACTACGGGGACTGTTGGCAAAGAAAGCAAGAAAACAAGCAAGCCATACAAGCATCCTCTTGCCACATTATCAAAAATAATTAATTTGCGCCGATCGATACGATCAAGTAAAACACCTGCTATTAAACCGGATAATAGAGCCGGTACATAATAAGACAAAATGGAAGTACCCATAATAGCTCCAGAACCTGTTCGATGCAACAAATACCAACTTACTCCAAATGATCCAAAAGAATTTCCAACAGCTGATAAAAAGATACCAAGCCAGAACCAACGAAACGATGGTGTCCTCCATAGGTCTCTCATGCTGCACACCTCCTAAAAAAGAGGATATCATATTTGATTAACTTTTTATATAAAAAAATTTAATAAGTGATAATATTTAGTAAATATCTCTTTCATTTTTTGTTAGCAGTTAGATACCATTCTTTACTTTAGTCTATTAAAGTTTCACATGAAACATTAAAAATAATAAAAAAGAAGACATGCTCTAAATAAGCATGTCTTACAAAAGGAAGGAGAACATGGAAACCGTTTGATACTAGGCTTATGTGATTATGATGTTTTCCATTTTTCCAGTTCAGAATGGAATTTATCATTTAACACCTTAATATACGTTCCTTTCATACCAAGAGAACGTGATTCTAGAACACCTGCACTTGCCAGCTTGCGCAATGCATTAACGATAACGGAGCGGGTCAAACCTGCTTGATCTGCTAATTGGCTAGCTACCAATAAGCCTTCTTTGGCATCCAATTGCTCCATGATTTTTTCAATTGCAATTTGCTCGCTATATGATAGAGAAGACAATGCAATCTTAGCAAATGTTTTATCACGAACTTCATTCTCAATTTGTTCTGTACGCTGACGTACAATTTTCATTCCGACTACTGTTGCACCAATTTCAGCTAAAATGAGATCGTCGGTTTCAAAAGCACCAAACGCACGAGTTAATACTAATGTTCCTAATCTACTACCACCTGCATTAATGGGCACAATTGTTGTCATCATTTGCGGAAACAGATTTTTCCACTCAGAAGGAACCATGCTGTAGTTGCTTTGAACAGCTTCGTTAGCTACGGAGAAATGAATCTCCAATAATTTTTCCTTATAGTTTTCAGGCAAGAAGCTTGTAAAACGTCCTGTTTCCTGAATAGAAATCTCTTGTACAAATCCACTACCTAAAATTTGACCATCCGCCGTGATGATATACATATTGGAGTTGATGATATCAGCGAGCAATTTAGCAATATCTTGGTAAGACACTCCACTGCCACCCATAGTTTTTTGTAACATCGTATTTATTCTTCTCGTTTTTTCTAACAAATTCATTTGGAAATTCCTCCTCTAAATGTTTCATGCTCACAGTATTGTCTGAAAAATGTGCCTTGATACCTCGTATTCCAAAAAAATTTTTTCAGACCTATACATACGCCATATTTGAGAGGACTTTTTACGAAAAATGGGACGATTGAAAGCTCTGGAGCCAATCAATAGAAAAAGCCTGGCATTTGCCAAGCCTTTCCAACTAACAAGCACCAGTCATTCATGCACAATGCCTTGACGGTTCCACAAAAATGTAACGACTGACACAATCGAAATCGCTAGAAACGAGTAAGAATAATGGGGCGTATCAGCTAACTGCGAACCAATAAATAAGATGACCATATCAAAAACAAAGATAAAAATCCCGATATTAATTCGTGTTAGATCAGATAAAAATTTAGCCATTAAATCAAATCCATCGGTAGCTGTATTAAATTTAAGTAACAATCCAATACCCGTACCAATGAATAAGCCTCCCAATATACTACTTGATAGTAACGAAAATGATGTGAATGTGGGAACATGCTGTAACGGCGAAAATAAATCAATTAAAAAGGAGGAAAACAATAAACCATTGATGCTGTTGTAAAAATAAGCTCGTTTGGTAAACCAAGCGTATAAGTAGATCGGGATACTTGTTATGATCATCACCAGACCTACCTTGTAGCCAACCATATAGTTGATTATCAAAGCAATGCCTGTCAAACCGCCGTCCATTAATTGATGTGGAATGATAAAACCGTTTACTCCAAGCGCAAGTAATACACTACCTACAATCACAGCTATTCCTTTACGTATCATGTATTCCATACTCTTCTCCTTGGGGATGAGGTCAAGACTAGTGTATGAACAAAGCCTGCTTCTCATACCCAAAAAGGAAAAAGGCGTTAGTAATTCCTATTTCTTATCCAATGCTTTTCATAATCATCTGTTCAATCCAGATTGCCAGCTCTTGAGTTGGTCTATTCTCGTCATTTTCGGATAAATGAAATCTCATATATCGCTCATCCATATCAAACGCTTCCTCCAACATTCCTGCAAATCCACGCTTACGTTTATCTACCTCAAGAAGGACCTCCATTTCATTTTCCCGTAAAAAGAAAATGACTTCCAACTCATCCACATATTTACGAAATTGACCTTGTGGACGAAACTCAAATTCTTGTACAAACGGATAAGGTTGACCAAGTCGACGATTAAATTCACAATCTACTTTATATAACTGGAAGCCTAATGAAGTTATTGCCTCTAACACGTTAGACATCAACGGATGTGGTTTTACTTCAATATAATCCGAGTCACCGGGATCAATAGCATTTTTAATATCTAGGCCTGTACGTAAATAGACCGGCTGTCTACCTATCGTTAAGGGCGTCGCATAAGGTAGCTGGAAGGTAAACGGATAAACCTTCGTTTCTTGCGGTTCAATGGTAAAGGGTTCTGTCAAACGATGTTTTAACAGGATACACTCTTCCTTTGTTTTGTTATTATTACTTTCTCGCTCATAATGAGTTATGACATAAATATAAATCTCATCAATATCCTGTTGAATATCTCCACCGGTGATATGAACCTCGCCTTGTACTAGTTCACCAGGCAGCAATGATTCCTTGAACAGACGTGTATCTACAGTAGCTGCACCAACGCCTACACTCGCCATCATTTTTTTAAATAAAGACATCCCCCAAAACCCCCTCGTTCAAAAAACATTTCTTTAATTGACTATAACTATATACGAACGATTTTGGGCTTCGCTGCATTTTTCTCTCTATCAATAAATGGTCATCCAATTGTTTTCGGCTGTTCTTTGACTATTACGTATAAGTGCAGGACTCGTGAAATTACTAGTGTCTTTATATTTACCTCCATGACCTTTCCCTGAATAATGTACTCTCTTTTTTGCAACAATTCGTGGAGTAATTCATGCATCTCCCCTACTTGTTCGACTTTTTTCCTTTTTAATTGAGCCAGATCCTTTTCTAAGCTGTGCTTCAACTCTTCTTCTACAAATGTATTGGGCCGTTGTCCTAAAAAGGTGATTTCAACATCCTCAATCACGACGTTTTGCTTTCTACGTGCCACTTTATGCAATTCATTGAGGCTATCCATCTCGCTTTGTAGGCGATCATTTAAAACATATAGATTCTTGTTCTCCAGCATTAAATCTTCCATCCTTTGAGTAAATAGGAATAAAAATATAGCTCCCCCTGCGATTGCTCCTAGAATAAACAAGCTGATATAGCGCAGGTAACGACGTAATTTAGGTAGTTGTTGCTCCCCCTGCTTACTTGTCATGAGCCTCTCCCCTGCGTAAGCCATAACATAGAGATGGTCCCGAGATGCGCTCCGATAAACGCTGCAAAAATATAAATGAGCTGTTTTAAGACAGGTGAGAAATTTCCTACAAATAATTTTTCGATTTGCAAAAATGAGTCAAAGGTGCCTCCAAGAGCTCCGACCAGTCCCATAATTTTGAGTTGAATGGCTAACTCTGATATCACAAGTAACGGGGCTCGATCGCTAAAAAAAGCACCCATGCCTCCAAGCACCGATCCTCCAATAACGATTCCATAAGCAATACAAAACGTTAAAATGACTTGCGCCACTATCTCACGCTCCTTGCTTCATACTTGTACCATTTTTGTGTATGTTCTACCCTACGCGCGAACAGTGCCAAATATGATTGCGACCAAAGAGAGGTCCTAAGCACCTCTCTTCTATCGATCTTTCTTTGTCCGATCTATCTGCCATATGACTTTATTCAAATCCATCATCAATGACGATGGAGACGAGAAAAATCACAACAACGATCCCAATGACAACCTCAAAACCGCCCAGTTTTAAAAAATTTCCCATAATCTCCCTCCTACTCGCTCCTTTTCTATAGGGATATGTCACGGTTGCAAAAAAGTCCCTAGGTAGTTGCCCAATTTCATGGATTTTGGGCTGACGAATAAAGGGAGTCCTTCTTTTCACATACTAAGTCCGACATTAGGGGAGAGGAGGAGGATCAGATACATTGACCACCCCACGTCATTTACTTGGTAATCGCACATTCCTATTTCTGCTGGTTGCAGCTTTTTTCATGCATATCGCAATCTTTCTAGTCACGCCGATTTTTCCTATTTTTTTGGAAAAGGCACGTCATTTGCATGCGAGTCAAATTGGCTTCATTCTTGCTATAACTAGCTTAATGTACCAAATCGGCAGTTTAGTAGGTGGATTTTTATGTGATCGTGTTTCACGGAAGATTGTCATGGTGTGTGGAGCTGCTATTCAGGCAGGTGCCATGTTCGGGTATAGTGGAAGTCAAACCTTCCTGTTATTTATGCTATTTTCGGCCGTTAACGGTAGTGGTATGGGTTTACTAGCCCCTGCCTTAAAGGCAAAAATAGCTGATGTAGTGAAACAAGAAGATCGGACAACCGCTTTTTCATGGCGAGGAATCGCTGCAAACATCGGGATCATTATTGGAGGTCTCACGGTAACATTGCTTGCCTTAAGTACGAATCGACTTGCCTTCATTTACGCAGCAGGGGTTTATGTATTGTTGACCCTTTTTCTACTATTTACCTTACCTAAAGAAGACCGTCAAGAAGCTACCAAAAAATCTCCCTTATCATGGAGCCAGTACAAACAGTTATTTGGCCATCGGAGCTTTCTGTTTTTCTGTCTGGTTTCTCTGCTAGTCTGGGGATTATATGCCCAATTTCCGCTCGTTGTTCCGTTGCGCGGACAACATATTATGGGGACGGGTGCCAAGGTAGGATTAATTTGGACCATTAATTCGATCTGCGTGGTCTTATTTCAAGGTGTCATTGCCCGATATATCTTAGAAAAAATTAGTCCATATTGGGCGATGGTCAGTGGCACCTTGTTTCTTGGTGCAGGGCTGTTCGCCATGGGATTTGCTCAACAGTTCTGGACGTTCAGTGCTGCTGCCATTCTATTTATCATTGGCGAAATGCTAGCTGTACCCGTGTTTGACAGCTTAGTAGGGCATTTTGCTAAACCCCATCTATTAGGAGCCTATTATGGGATCGCGAACGTAGTCACAGGCATTAGTGGCGCCATAGGTAACGCAACTGGTGGTTATATGATTGAGCATTTAGGTGGTGTAGGTAGTATGCGACCTTGGTATATGTATGGCATTATTACATTGATCTCCACTGCCATTCTGACTGCTTTTGCTATCTATGCCAACCCCCGACATAAAAATAAGGGTCCATCCTCTTCTCTACTACTAAAAAAGGAGCGTGCACGATGAATTTCTCATCTGATCATAAGGATTTACAAGGAGCAAACCTTTTGGATAAAGCACCGTTTTCGTCTCTATTGTTTCATATCGAAAATGAGGCTCACGAGGCGATGGTTGAGGAGCATAAGCGGTATAAACCTGAGTACAAGTTTTTGTTTTGGGAATAATAAAACCCTGGAAGGAGTGATGAGAAGATGAATATGGATAAAGAGCGTTTTTCCAACAACTCCAAGGAACGCAGCGAAACGAATACACAGCCTAAAAAAACCCAGGACGATCGTCCCGGCTTTGGTGACAAGAAATTAGAAGGACCAGATCGTCCTTCCACGTAAAACAGACTGGCTTTCATTTGTCTATGCTGAGGCAATTGGAAGCCTTTTTTACGTGAAAAAGGTCCCATCACTAATTAAATGCTCCATATATTCCTGTTAATTTTTCCTAATATCCAGATAACCAGTACTTGAACGAACGAAGTTCAACTTTTAATCCTTACTGACTTTTCATGATAATTTTTCTGTACATTCCATTAAATAAAACTGGGGTATCTTCTTGAATTATTACTTTCTTATGAAATGGTTCAATCATTGTTTCAAAATTACGTCCAATATCCGTACCAAGTATGGAGATGATGGGACGAAGTAGTTGTTTACCAAATGAAAGTTTCTTGTGTTTAGATTCAAATTTATCAAAAACCACAATGTTTCCATGTTCTTTTGTAACACGTATTATTTCTTGCATGCATCGGTTAGCATCAGGTACTACGGAGAGAATTAAATTTGCAATAATCATATCAAATGATTTGTCGGGAAAAAGTAAGTGCTGGGCATCCATTTCGATGAAATCAATATTCATTTGAGTGCTTACTTTTTCTTTAGCTTGAGAAATCATTGAAGATGATATATCAATAGCAGTTATTTGAATGTCCTGTTTGGCAAAAAAACATAGATCAGCTCCCGTACCAACACCCACAATCAAAATATGTTGCCCTGCACGCAAAGGGAGGTCATCAAATACCTGTTTCCTAGCTCGTAGAAAGGATCCACTGTTAAAAAGAGCATCGTAAAACGGAGCCCCTATTCTATAGATGAATTTATTCCAACTATTGTTCATTTCCTTCGCCCCTAACATTCAAATAATGGCTTGAATGTTTATATTATAAGATATAGAATAATATTCAAACAACTATTTTTTTGTTTTCGCTAGCATATATATGGCAAAAAAGCACCCCTCTCCTTCTGTACAACTCCTACAGAATAAAAAGGATGCCTGTAAATTTCCAAAATAGCTGGCTGAAAGGTAGCGTTAGGAAATATATCTGATTCTCCTGCTCGATCAGGAGAATCCTCAGCTACTTCACTTTTGAACCGCTTGGACGTGGTAAGGAACGTACATTTCTTGTAACTGTTCAAAAAACTGCTTTTCTTCTTCAAGAGGAATTACTAATAGCAAATACTGATTGAAATATGAAATAATACGATCAGCTTCCTGCTCTTTGAGAGTAAAACGTGGGAGCTCACCAACATCTTTTACCTCATAAAAGTATTGAAAGCGTTCAGGTGTCATCTTAGCGGTAAAAGTACGGCTTACCACCGTCTCCCCTCGATGATTGTCCTGCACATTTTCCGCAGTAGCACCCAGCAGCTTAAGAATCTTTGCTGCATGTCCCCCTACTTTTTCAACCAGCATGTTGTCGTTATACTCCACCTCTAAATCAGTTAGACGTGTTTGAACAGAGTTAAGCATAGCCATCAATACTTTGCGTACCACCAAGTTGGTTGGAGCAAATTTATGATCATAAAAATTATATTCCAGTACGGCATCTGTAACCGTTTCATGGCGATAAAATTTGATGGCATTCATGGGAATCACGCTTCCTTTCGCATACGCTTATCGGCGACGGGTAGCTTCTAATGTAGCCCAATCCAACTTCTTCACTAGGGCAAACAATAGCTTTTTCGCATTTTGATAATCATCTTCATGCATGATAGAGGCATGACTATGAATGTAACGAGACGGAATACCAATGACCACAGAAGGAACACCTTTACCGTGCATATGGACAGCTCCCGCATCAGTCCCACCTTGGCTAATAAAGTATTGATATTTAATTCCTAGCTCTTCGCATGTATCGATTAACAAATCGCGCAAACCGGGTTGCATAATCATCGTGCGATCCAAGATACGCAATAACAAACCATCACCTAATTTACCCATACCGTCTGTTACACCTGGAATATCACCAGCTGGACTAGCATCTAATGCAATAAACATGTCAGGATCAATCATGTGAGCCGCTGTCTTTGCACCACGTAGGCCCACTTCTTCCTGAACCGTAGCACCTGCATAGATCACATTAGGATGCTGTGGATTTTCGTGTAACTCTTTTAGTAACTCTAAAGAAAGGGCACAACCATACCGGTTATCCCAAGCTTTTGCCATGAATTTTTTTGGATCCGCCATTTGTGTAAAAGGGCAGATCGGTACGATTGGATGACCAGGTTTTACACCTACTTTGAGAACATCTTCTTTAGAATCGCATCCGATATCAATATACATTTTCTTGATATCCATTGGACGATTTCGCATATCGTCACTTAATACATGCGGTGGAATGGAACTAATTACCCCAATAATAGGACCGTTCTCCGTAATAATTTGAACACGTTGTGCCAATAATACCTGGCTCCACCAACCACCCAATGCTTGAAAAGAAATAAAGCCCTTATCAGATATCTGGGTAACCATAAATCCTACTTCGTCCATATGTCCAGCAACCATAATACGAGGACCATGCTCATCCCCACGCTTCACACCAAAAATACTTCCCATATTATCGTAGGTGACTTCTTCTGTATAAGAGGAGATATATTCTTTCATAATGGAGCGGACAGGTCCTTCAAATCCCGAGGCACCAGGCGCTTCTGTTAATTTTTCCCATAATTCTAATTGAAATTGATCGGCCATTACCTTGATCCTCCCAAACTGAGTCTTTTTTGTAGTATTCTATGTAGAGACAATTGTATACTTTTCCATTATCGACTACCTGTTGGACTTATGCAACCATGTAAGTCAGGTAAAACTAAAGAGTGCCCTTATTTAAAAACAATGGAAGTAAAAGGTTTTATTAGTCTTTTTTAGAAATATAATAGCATTCCTTATCAGGCTTATGTCTAGTTTACCCAGTCACTATCCCCTTATCACATCTTGTGTAACAAGCGGGGAAAAGGTGCACAATACCCTATACAGGAAATAAAAGGATGAACATCATGAAGAAAGAAAGATTTGATTGCATTGTTATCGGCGGCGGTCCCGCAGGACTAATGGCTGCGTATTCTGCTGCCAAACACGGCGCCAGTGTCTGTTTATTAGAAAAAGGCGAAAAACTGGGACGTAAACTGATCATTTCAGGTGGCGGACGCTGTAATGTCACAAATGCTAAAGAATTAGAAGAACTTATTAAACAAATTCCTGGAAACGGTCGATTTATGCACAGTGCCTTTGCGCAATTTAATAATCAAGATATTATCTACTTTTTTGAAGGCATGGGCGTTTCATTAAAGGAAGAAGATCGTGGTCGGATGTTTCCCACGACAGATAAAGCGATTACCGTAGCAAATGCTCTTGTTAGTCAATTAAAACAGGAGGGAGTTCAAATTCGCCTACATGCAGAGGTAGAACGTATCCTGTACGAACAAGAGGCTTGTTCAGGAGTTGAATTAAAGAATGGAGAAATTCTGGGGACAAAAGCTGTAATTGTTGCTTCTGGTGGTTGTTCCGTTCCGCAAACTGGTTCAACCGGAGATGGTTACAAATGGGCAAAAGCAGCAGGACATACTATTACTGATTTGTATCCCACTGAAGTGCCATTACGAGTGAGCGATGATCTAATTAAACAAAAAACGTTACAAGGACTCTCTTTACGTGATGTTGAACTGACACTGACCGATCCAAAGGGAAAACGGGTAACTACTCAAGAGGGAGACATGATCTTTACTCACTTTGGGATATCTGGTCCAGCCGTTCTTCGTTTGGGCCATTATGTCTCTGTTACTCAGCGGAAATTCGGCACCGTTCCCCTCCAACTGACAATTGATTTGCTTCCAGATCGTTCGATCGACATCATTTCCCAGGAAACGTGGAAGCTCTGTGAGGAACAACCGAAAAAATCAATTAAGAATGCATTGAAGGGCTATGTACCTGAACGGCTTATTCCTGTTCTATTACAGAAAGCAGAGTTAGATGAAGAGACCACGTTTAGCCATCTCAACAAGCAAAAATGGCAACATTTCACACGTTTCATAAAATCATTCCCGTTAACCATCATTGGAACGTTGTCGTTAGAAGAAGCATTTATTACAGGCGGTGGTATTCAAACGAAGGAAGTAGATCCGAAGACTATGCAGTCTAAAAAAGCAGGTGGATTATTCTTTGCAGGAGAAGTGCTTGATGTGCATGCGCATACCGGTGGTTATAACATTACAATTGCCTTTTCTTCCGGTTATGTAGCAGGCTTACATGCGGCTCAATACACCTTATCTAGTTAATTTCCCTGTAAGTTGTGTACATTTTATAGAGAAATAACGGTTTGCATCATTTTTTTGAAAATACATGTTTAACTATCTCTATTATTGGGGAATATATTACTAATTGCTCTTCCTCCCAGAAGAGCGTCTCAGAACCCTACTCCCCCTAAAAGTAGTTGGTTACTGATTCTCACACCTCTACTCCCTTTATCTTTATCTTTGGAAGCGTCGATCGTTGACGCTTCTTTTTTTGTTTGGAATCGAGCATTGTCTACAAAAAAAGCACGCCTTTTTAAGAAAGACGTGCCTTACTTTATGATAAGAACTTATTCTATAAGGGTTCAATCCTATTGCACAGCACACTTATTTCCGTAATAGCAAGAAGCATCCCAGTATCAAACATGATACACCCAATAGATAAAACGTATTCGCTCGTTGTTTAACCCGTTTCTGGTTTCCTGCAAAGTGAGCACTCAAGCGTCGTTTCCAGCGTTTCGTTTTGGGCTGGATAGCGACTAATAAACCTGCTAACATCAGAAAGTACGGCATAGGATCACTCATCGCTAACGCGCTCCTCTTTTCTTCTTACGTAGCATCCAGCGACTACCTGCTTCATCATCATGGTCACCCTCAATAATTAAGCGGGCTTCTTCTGCCAACTGGTAGGCTTCGGTAAAATACAACTGACGAAAAGCTTGCTCTGATTTCGTTAGCAATTCATTTACCTGACGATTTAAGCGTCGATAGCGATTCGTATATTGAATAGCACCCTCCGCTGATTGACAAGCCGCGATAGTATTTTCGGCCATATAGTGCGTATCCATCAGTTGTTCATGCGCCTCTTCAAGGTAATAAGCAATTTCACGAATGTCATATCGAGTGTTCTCCATTCGTAATTGAATTTGCCCTAATAGACCAACAACTGTATCAAACTTGGTTTTTAAATCATCTGGCACTCCTGGCAGATAACTCCGTTTAATGCGCTGTCGGATACATATTAACTCACCTGAAATGCGCTCCATTTCATCCAAAATATCATCTTCTGTTTCAATGAATGGTTTTTCTTCAATCTTAACCAGCTTCTCAGATTCCTGTGACATCGGTTTAGGGATTTTCGGCATAACCAACTCATATTCAGGATGCTCTTCTCTAGCCGTCTGCTCCTGCTGTCCATGATTGTCATGAGAATTGCGCTTTTGTAAATCATCAGGTAAAAGAGATGCGCTTTTCTCACTATCAGGTGCTTCCACTGTCTCACTTGTCGCAGCTTCTCGATATGCTACAGTCGTATCCGCCAACTCAGATGGATTGGTAGCACGATTATCTGATTCTTGCCTCTCTACTCCAATGTCCTGTTCATCATTCATCTGAGTACCCGCTTCTGAATCTGCTACCTCGTCGACTGCCTGCTTGTCATCATTAATCTCTTGGAAGGTATCCTCACGAGTTAGAACGGGAGAAAGCTGTATTACTTGCGCACGATCAGTGATCCCTTCCTCTTTTTCTCCAAGCACCGCTTCTTCTAGATTGCTATAAATGGATTCCACCTTTAAGACGAACGCTTTTACATGTGTCTGCAACATATGAAAATTGCCCTCTTCTAATGCATTACCAGCGGAGGTTACCAATTGTTTTACCTGCAATAATTCCTCATCAAGCGCTGTTTGATTCAGGTCATACTTACCACCCAATGCGGTCTCGATATCCTGTTCGAGCTGATGCAATTCTTCTTTCATTTCCGTACGCACTTGATTAACATATGTGGGCAACTGTTCTAATAAGTCACTTGTCTCTTTTAAGATAGAGTGGGCTTCAAAAGCTACCTCTGCCGCTTTAACATTATCTCCACTAGCAATGGCAGATTTAATTGTAGCCTTCATTTCACCAATGCGGTCTAGATCCATTTTTAATTCATGGAACGAAAGACCGTATTCCAATCGAACATCAGATAATTTTCGCTCCACCTGTTCTAGCATTTTATCAATCTCTGGTATAGCTTGCTTATTCTCATTTTTCGCCTGTACTACTTGAGTTGTATCATTTTTAAGCTCTTCTAGTTGATCTTCAATATCATTGAGCATCGATTCGCCTTCAATAATGAGGCTATTGGCTGCTTTAAAGCGGAAACGATCACAAGCTTCATCCGCTTCTATAATCAACATTTCAATATCTGGAATACTAGTTCCTAGCAACTTTTCTTTACGTGATGCGAGTGCCACATAGCGTTCTTCCGTAATGCCTGACACACGTCGCTTATTTTTTTCCACTTCAATCTTTTCAATTTTTTCCAGTAATTCATCTTTCCAATCTTCCATCTCATCAATATCACGCATAAGGCTACGGCGACGCATCGTTAGTGTCATCAAATAAATTAGCCCCACAAACAAGGCCCCTGCCAAAACAAATACCCACCAAGGTAACCAGTTCAACAGTGTATTTTCCTGTGACTCGATGTTGGGGTCTGCGTCTGCCGTAGCTGCTGTTTCCGCAGGCTTTGGCATTTTGCCCAATTCATTCTGTACCTCTTTTACAA
Source organism: Brevibacillus laterosporus (assembly GCA_007833815.1). Taxonomy (NCBI): domain Bacteria; kingdom Bacillati; phylum Bacillota; class Bacilli; order Caryophanales; family Paenibacillaceae; genus Brevibacillus; species Brevibacillus laterosporus. The sequence continues at coordinate 5,533,408 of CP033464.1, forward strand.
ATTGAGAGATACCCTGATCAAATTTAGCAGTGTTCTTCCAAGGATCAAAATAAGCTGTCAATTTTCCCTTTAATAGCTCAGATTTTGCTCCTTGCTGAACAAGCTTAGGTCCTGCATATACGCCCAGATCCTTCTTTTGCTTGTCCAACACCATGAGGAGAGAATCTTCCTCTAATTTATAATCAGCAAAAAGCTTCTGTGCATATTCATCAGGAGTCTTTGCTTCTGGCTCTGTATTCTCCACCACAACAACCTTATAGGTGCCTGGTGTTTGTTTGAGTGATTCTTCGAGATTTTTTCGTTCTTCTTTTTTAAAAATCTTTGCTTGGTCTTGCACAATGTCATTCGTCTTCTTAGGAAATGCAGACGCCATTGCCACATTGTGAAAGCAAAGAGTACCGGCAAGACATAACAACAACAGCCTTTTTTTCACGGTTGGACAACCCCTTTACCAACTTGTTTCTCATTCAATCTCGTATGTACTAAGAGGGAACGCAAGAATTGAACGCTTGAGGAGACAAGCCATTCACAAAAATCAGCAGAACCCGGTTCTAAATAATATACTTCACGCACAATCTGCGGATTCAGATACGGATAGGTTAAAATACTGGAAAGATTCATTAAGACAGCATCAATGTTGACCGCCCGAAACTCCCCCGCCTGTATCCCTTCTTCTATCACGCTAGCAAAACAGTGCTTCACTTGATGTATGTAGACGGTCATTACTTCTCGAGCGAGCATAGATTCCACACTTAATTCTCGCTGGATTAGCCGAGTTACCAACGCATGTTCATGTTGATAAAAAACATATAGACCCACTATTTTTTCTAACTGCCCCATCGAATTTTGCGGCTTTTCTTCCTCCCATTGTTCCTGTAAGATTTGGAAAAAATGATCATAATAGTGGCTGATCAACTTTTCCAAAACTCCCTGTTTTCCTTGAAAATGGTAAGAAATTAATGCTACATTAACCTGAGCTTTCTCCGCAATTTGACGCACAGTGGTACGATCATACCCTTGTGAATAAAACAGTGAGGCCGCAGCTACCAATATTCGTTCCTTCGTGTTATGCTGTTCAGTTCTCATTTTTATCATCCTTAGGCTACTTCTTCTCCGCTTTTTTTCCTACTACAGATCCTAGCCACATCAACATACCTAAAATGGCAATCATCAGCAAAAATCGTAGTTTATGAGCGTGAAACTCAAATAAATCATGTCCCATTGTAGCCTCTAAGATGGTGATAGGTATCTTGCCAATTAAAGTTGCCAACAAATATGGAGCAATGCGTATCTCTGACAATCCTGCTGCTAGATTAATCATACTTGAGGGTATGACAGGAATAAGCCGAGCCATCAAAATAATACGAAAGCCTCTTTGTTTTGCCTGCACATTCAGTTTAGCAAAAAAAGGCTGCTTTCCCACTTTTTTTTGCGCCCAGTCAAATGCCACGTAACGAGCCATAAAAAAGCTGAGAGTAGCCCCTACAGTCGCAGACAGCCACGTAATAAAAAAACCGGCCACTCCGCCAAAAATCAGAACATTTACACCTGCAATCAAAAAATAAGGGACAAACGGAAAGAAGGTTTGTAGGATGGTAATAAAACAGCTTACCACAATCGCCCAAATGCCAAAAGATTGTATATAATGAGCAATACGTTGCAGATCACCTGTACGTAACATGTTACCTAACTGAGTATAAGTCAATAAAAATATGACTAGTAGAAGTAAGAGTAGCGGAAGAATGATTTTTTTCATCCATCCACCTCCCTATCTTGAGTAGGAACTCATTTATTATAGTACAGATTGACATGCAAAAAAAGGGTGCCTCTCGGTTCTTTCGACAATTATAGTTACCTATAAGATTACCGTATGAAGAGTTCCTTACTCACCCTCTCTCTATAGAAAGACGCATTATCGTATTGGGAGGATTCATTTCAGTAAAAAGTCCTTACCCGTTTCGTATAACAGGAAAGGACTTTTGCTGAAAGAAAGGGTTATAGTGAATAGTAGAGCACGCCCTCTTTATTTTGCACATGCACTTGATGAACCATCACTAATAAGTCGATATGTCCCAAGGTTTCAGAAATGACGAGCGGTAATTCCTTGAGATAGAGCCTTGGAAATAAAAGGGTAGCTAATTCAAATGCAGTCTTAGGACCATCCTGCAAAAATCGACGAATATCCGTGGTACGATCCCAGGTTTTCTGCAACCGTTCAAAAATTAGCTCACGATGGTTCTCGATAGGCTCCCCATGTCCAGAAATCACCAGTTTAATATCCATCGCTGCACACATCTCCAATGCTGTCCGATATTGCACCAATGTTAATGGTCGAGCCATGCTACGATCCCGTGGTGGCTCAATAAAGGCATTCGAGGAAATCAAAGAAAGCAAGTGATCTCCTGCAATCATCACTTGATCAGAGGCACGGTACAGGGATAAATGAGATTGGGAATGTCCTGGCGTAAACAACACCTGCCACTCTGGCAAATGAGGCATACCTTGCTCATGAACAAGCCATTCATCCACTGTACTCTTTTGTTGAAAGGTTGCCATCATGCTACGAAATTTTTCAACAACAGATAACAATTCCTCTGGTAGCCCACACTCTTTATATAGTGTAGTAAAAAATTCATCGTGGAATTGCATGAACTCCTCGTCTAATTCCACATATGGTGCCGCCAGAGGGTGCGCATACACCTTTGCTTGCGATAAATTTTTTACTTTCTCCAATTGTCCAATATGGTCCACATGGTGATGAGTAAGCACGATCTGCTTAACATCAGCTAGACGATATCCGATTCTAGCCAGTCCGTTCTCTAGGCTTATCCAAGCTTCATCTGTTAACGGTCCCACGTCTACCAGCGTGATCCATCCTTGATCTTCAATCACATATACGTTCACGTCTCCCACCGCAAATGGAGTCGGTAGAGGAATTTGATACACGCCCTTTGCAACCTCCATCTTGGCTTTAGACAGTATATTTTTCTTGGATACGGCAGACATTCTATCTCCTCCAGCTTCCTACAGATAGCTCTTTTTCATAATCTACCATATTTTTCTTGAATCACTCTTTCTTACTAGATTCCGTCCGTCTTGCTTCGCTTTATACAGAGCTACATCCGCATCGTGAAGTAATTCTTCCGCTGATCGATTTTGTTGTACATCTCTACTCCACATAGCAACTCCGCTAGAAATCGTGACACTTGGCTTGCTTTCTTCCTGCACGCGGATGCGGATTCGCTCCGCTATTTTACTAGCTACAAGTACATCAACATGAGGTAGATATATCGCTATCTCTTCTCCGCCCCATCTCGCCGGAATATCGCTGTCTCTAATACAGTTCTTAATAACAGACGCTACTTTATGCAAAATTTCATCCCCAACAAGATGACCATAAGTATCATTAATTTTTTTAAAGTAATCAATATCAATTAAAATCAAGGAACCCTGCTCATCAGCAAGTAACGATTTTTTCACATTTTCGTTTAAATATCTTCTCGTAAAAAGCCCAGTCAGATTATCGGTAATCACCATACGTTCCACTTCACTTAGTAAAAGAGCATTGGTAATGGCTAGACTTGTGTGTTGTCCAAATAGTTCGAGTAATTTATAGTCGTCATAAGTAAAGAAATTGGACTTATGATCTGCTACAATTAATAGTCCTGATACTTCTGAATCTTGTAATAAAGGCACTCCCATCACAGATTGGTAGGGAAATAAATGATGAGATTGATTTGTAAAACAGTCAGGAGAAGGCAGAATTTTCCGCTTATCAATAAAAATTTCTGAGATCGGTGTAGCTGTAATGGGTATCAGTTGGCCGACCTGATCACTCTTAGATGAAGAGATAATTTGCATCCGCTCGCCGTCTGGAGCTTTTTGTAAGATAGCGGAATAACTAGCATCAAACGTCCTATGCAACATCTTGGTCACAAATTCTAGAATATCTATCATGTTTAAGCTACGATTAATCTGTTGAGCCATCTCATTGATTAAACGTAATTCACGAACCATGTCACGTGATTGCTGATACAACTGAGCGTTTTCAAAAGCGCTACCTGCTGTTTCCGCTAAAATAGAGATATACTCGGTCTCTTTAGAAGATAAATTAATGATTTCATTGGTTGCTAATTGTAGGATTCCATAAATCCCCTGTCTGCCATGCAATGGAGCGGCAACGAACGTAATCGTTTCCTCTCCCATTTCCTCTTGGCCCATAATTAGTTTTCCTTCAAAATAAGCCTGCTGACTGACTTGATTATGTTGTTTTTGTAAGGAGAAGGTCTTGATTGGTAAATTCGTTTCCATTTCCATGGTGAGATACAATTCTGCTGAAAAATACGGGTATAATTGCTTAATGCTTGCAAGCACTCCTGCTAGCACATCATTTACATCAATCGAGGCATGAATCTGTTTCGTCAGTTGATAAAGAAGCTCTTTCTTTTGACTTTCACGTAATATATCGTGCATGTGCAAGGTTCGATGTAATTGGTGACTGACCTGCTCCCCAGTCGTATGTAGCATCTCCATATCCAATCTATCGAGCCATTTTTCTTCTTGATCGGATACATGGAGAAGAAGAGCAGCAATCGGTTCACCTTCGACATAGATAGGGTACATAGCAACGCGTGAATCTTCTTGATATACTTCTGCCTTTTTGGATACAAACCTGTTTAACACCTGATGCAATTTAGACCCTGTATATACAGCTGGATCTGTGGTGAAACGTTCCTGAGGCAACAAATACCCATTCTCATCTAACTTAATCAGCGAACAATGCCCCCTCCCTACCATGTCATGTAAGCCAGTAACAACAGTCTTCATAAACGGGATAGCTTCCTTACATTTGCTCGCTTCTACTACTATTTCACTAGCCATCCGCTGAATAAATCCTTTATACCCAAGCGAATATAATCCTTTTACCATTTCACCGTATGTTTGTATATTGACCGGAGCTTCCACTACACAAGTAAGTATGCCCGCGATCGCGTGTATGTCGTCTGGTTGGGGTCCTAGGGCTTGCAACAGCCATTTGTAATCACCACAATCAGTAGTAACTCGCTCCTTACAAATGACCTGACCACTTTTCCAAGCTTTAGGTACTTCATGTTCAACAAGATTCTCCATGGCATCTTGAAAAAAAGTTGGGGGCAAATGTGCCGGGAGTGTCCCCAATTCATAGGTAGCGATTACACCACGCCCTGGAGTAGCAAAGAAAAGAAGCCCTGGTGCTTGTATGGGCCAAGAAGGCAGAAAAAAGGGAACAACGCTATCAAATAATTTACCTACTGTTCCTATTTGCGTTCGTGTCCGCAATGCTGATTCCTTCTTCCTCTATATTAATCGGTTATGGTTTCCTCTAGGTGGTCAATTCGGCTAATCTCCATAACTTTCCACGATTTATTCTCCACATGTAAAATGGTGATTCCGGTATTACCAATTTTAGTGATGCCTGTACCGAGCTGCCCATCTGTAATATGATGAAGAAAAGCATTAATGAATCCTCCGTGGCTTACCACAGCAATTTTTTGACCAGGATGTTGCTCAATGATTTCGCCTATTACCCGGTCCGCTCGCTCTTGCATAGCATGATAGGATTCGATCCCACAGATAGACTGATGTGGCTCGACTTGTAGCATGTCTTGTTGTACATCAGCAAGGTGTCGCCCTTCCCATTCGCCATAGCAGCGTTCGCGCAACCCGCGTACTTTCGTGACAGGAACAGGAATCTGCTGACGCTCTCCTACACGTTTCGCCGTCTCAAAAGCTCGTTTTAAATCACTTGAATATACGTGAGCAAAGCCTTCTAAAGCAAGTCGGTTCGCTAGCTTATCCGCTTGTCTATACCCTAATTCATTTAAATCGGTATCTGTATGACCTTGTATTTTCTGTATATGATTCCAATCCGTTTCTCCATGTCGGATTAAGTAAACGATGGTTTCCATGTTAGTAAGACACCCTACTTTCCTTGCATGAATATATCCATTCTAATTATAATGGATATATTCATGAGATACTAGAATCTTCAAAATCTAATAACACATTTTTCCTATTTTTAAGTTTCCACTGAAACGCTCAAACTCCTCTTTCGTCTTACTCTTTATGGAGCGTCATCATTTACCTCCTTGTTTATTCACTTCTATAATATGGCGATCCACTGTAAGTACATTACCCATTTCAAATTAGGAGGCTTTTATTTATGCATTCATGGATACGTCCAGTGGTCTTGCTTGGTTTATCAGGAATATTACTACTTCCCGGATCAATTGTGGAGGCTACCACAAAATCAAAATTGACTCAACGAGATGTACAGCTTATAGCTCAAAATGTTAGCACATCAAAATTAACGAAAGAACAAGCCCTCTCTATTGCGTCTGAGTTCGTAAAGGCATGGTCTAGCATGAAACCAGTTCTTTCCGGTAGCTCTCTCAAGTCCCGTGAAGGTAGTGATTCTCCTTCCGTTTGGAGCTTTTTTTGGGAGAGTAGTGAACACACTGACCCAAGAAACTCCTTAAAATTACATGTCGCTATTGATACGAACACTGGAGAGCTAGTTAATTATTTCTTATCTGACCCTCATCCTTAGAAAACCAAAGTAAAAAACTAATCTCACGAGAACAAGCTCAGCAGATAGCTGAAGTATTTCTACGTCAATACGCCAGTAAGCATCTATCCAGCATTTCCTTGCAGCCTGATGCTACTTCAGTTACCAGAGAACCACTCCCTTCTAAAAAATACCTTTTTTCATACACAAGACAAGTTAATGGAGTACCCTTCCCTGATGACTCCATTGATTTGGAGGTCAGCCCTGATGGTAAGGTCGTAGACTATTCCTTAAAATGGCATGAAGATCTGATTTTTCCTCCCGCTACAAAAAAGATATCTCTGGAGGAAGCTACCCATATTTTTAAACAAAGCCCATTCCTGAGACTAGGATATAACGTACTATTTTCTAAGCAAGACGAAACGATTGCACCCCAACTGGTTTATGATTATGAACCAAAACTAGTCATAAACGCAATTACTGGTCAATTCGTACAAGAACCACCAGCACTTTTTTCTGATTCTTCACAAAAATATATACCGGTATCAAACAAACCACTTGCTCCTTTGCAAAAAAAGACATCCTTAACTCAGACACAAGCAGTAGAATTAGCAGAGAAAAACTTGAAACTGAAGGATTGGAAATTAACACGAGTAAGCTATCGGAAGCAATATATAAAAGAAATAGCTGCTTGGGAGCTCTATTTTGAAAGGAATGATCCAAAAGATAGTAATGACGAAATAGAGATTACTCTTGATGCAAGAAATGGTAACGTACTAAATTACACTTTACTCCCCTTTAGAGAAAAATTATCTAAAGAAAACGCAAGCAAAGCTCCTCTTGCTCCAGAAAAATTACAGAAAATAGCTCTGGAAACAGTCCAAAGGTTAGCCCCTTATCAAGCTGAAACTCTATATCTAGACGTGACGAAAAGCAATGGGGAAGCAAACAAACATGAAGCTGATGAGATGGATATCCATTTCAAGCGTTATATACAGGGGGTGGAATTTTTTCCAGATACTGCTACAGTCACCTTAGATCAGAAGACCGGGAACTTACTATTATTTTATTCATCAGCCTATCAAGACAACTTTCCTGAACATTTACCATCTCACCTATCTCTAGAAGAAGCAAAAGAAAAATGGCTACAGGAATTGGAAATAGAGTTATCTTATCAAATTAATAATGAAGAAAACAGAAGTAAAGAACAACAAGCTTCAACTCCCCCATCTATCACATTAGTTTATACTGTACAGCCAAGTGAAAAGAGATTGCAACAAAGCTATACTCTAGACGCAGTTACTGGTAAATGGATCAATCCTTATACAAATAAACTTGTTGAATTAAGCCGCACAGAACCAGGGGACCGAGCCCTAGGCTATCATTCCCTAGCCCAGTTGCCTAATCTCTTTGTATCACCTACAACGGACACAGCCAGTTCAAAGGAAAAGGGTTCTATTTCAATCGTAACCGCACTTGGTATTATGGACACCACAAATCAAAGCTTTAAGCCAGATGCATCCATCACTCGAGAAGAAGTAGCTATTTCTTTCCTGAAATTCTTAGACGTTTATAATAAAAGAGGGGCTGAAGAAGCTCTGCTCGTTCCATATCGTCATTAGCCCTACAGTAAACTCGATTTTCCCAGCTAATTCCGACCATTATTCTAAGGCAATCTCTTGACTTTACCTAGAACCAACATATAGAATAAGAGTTATGTTTGAATAGGGTAGCATTGATTGTAGGTAAAAACAGAAGGACTACGAGGCTTGCTTCTTAGTTTCACCCCCCTTTTGCCTTTTGACTGCGGCTGTTTTTCAAGAGGAGCACGATGCAGAAACGCTACCGTCTGAAGTTCGTGTATGAAGATGAAACTTGCCTTCTGGAAGTAAACACCTGCGAATCCATATTAAAGGAGAATGAATACATGTCTCGTTATACAGGACCACGCCACAAACTGGCTCGCCGTCTAGGTATCTCTCTAGATGGAACAGGAAAAGATCTTAAACGCAACTTCGCACCAGGACAACACGGACAAAGTCGTCGTAAATTGACTGAGTACGGTATCCAGTTGCAAGAAAAACAAAAACTACGTCACATGTTCGGTGTAAACGAGAAGCAATTCCGTCGCACTTTCGAACACGCTCAAAAAATGAGAGGCGTATTGGGTGAGGACTTCATGAAGCTTCTTGAATCCCGCCTTGATAACGTAGTTTACCGTATGGGCTTTGCTGCAACTCGCCCAGCTGCTCGTCAGTTGGTTAACCATGGTCACATGACTGTTAATGGTAAAAAAGTTGACATCGCTTCTTACCGTGTACAACCAGGAGACGTAATCACTCTTCGTGAAAAATCTCGTGGTCTTACAATCGTGAAAGAATCTTTGGAAGCTCGCAATTTCGTGCCAAACTTCATCACTTTCGATGATAACAAAGTAGAAGGTACTTTCACACGTCTACCAGACCGTTCTGAAATGCCTGCTGAAATCAACGAAACTCTGATCGTTGAGTGGTACAGCCGTTAGTCTTTACTTGGAAACATCAAGCTTCACATCCTTTGGGTGTGGAGCTTTTTTGTATTTACGCTTACAATGATCGTTATAAAAAACCCAAATATGGAGGGATATAAAACGCCACCAAAAAAGGGAATATTCAGATTCAGACTCATCCTCAAAAAAAATACGGAACCTGCTCCTGACCAAATACCAGAAAGGATTTCCATCTGACCACTCAAACGTTCTTTTCGAACGTGGTTTACGAGAAGCTAACGGCGATTTAGTCATGTCAGCTATCCATGATTTAAAGTCAGAAAACATCAAAATTACGCCATCAGACTGGAATTCCGAAACCTGGACGAAAAATTTGCGTCAATTATATGGGGGAGCTTCCGTTTGTGCAATAATAGCTTATTTGAACGCAGAATCTAGCTATGAAGAAGTACCTACTACAGAGACATATCCTAGAATGAAAACCATCACAATCTCTTATCTGAATGGAAAAATTACTCTGCGTTCTATTTTTCCACACATAAGAGAAATACCACCGAGTGTGGAATTTATTCTGACCAAAAAAACGCCATAATTCATGGTTTTCGGTCATTTTTCAGCCAGATTATCTAGGGCTCGACATGATTCTACCCCAGTATTTTTACTTATGGTATAATGGGGCTGATCTTTTAAGGGGGAAAGGACTTATATGCAGAATAAAGATGCTTCTGCCAAGAGGCCTAGGCGTAAAATAGGGCAACGCGGCAGAAAGAAGAACCCTATACTAGTAGTTCTTACATTCTGTCTTTTGTTAGGATTTATGGGGCTTTTTCTCGCAGGCGGGATTGCTACGGGCTACATAGCTGCTCTTGTGAAAGATGAACCGATCCGAAGCAAAGATGAAATTCAAGAACTCTTGTTTAGCAAGTTTCAGACAGGGTTTGCCTACTATCAAGATGGTTCCTTGATCGGTCAGCTTCGAGCCAAGGGAGAAGATCGCCGGATGGTTAAAATTTCGGAGATTTCACCTTCTCTCATTAACGCAATCATTGCTACAGAGGATAAGTATTTCTATGAACATAATGGAATTGTTGTTCAGTCCACCTTACGTGGAACCATTCAGGAGATTACCAAACAAAGTGTCATAACAGGTGGTAGTACTCTTACACAACAATTGATTAAACGTACCATCCTCTCACCTGAAGTAAGTCATAAACGAAAAGCAAAAGAAATTCTTCATGCGATACGAATTGAAAGAATGTTTACCAAGGATCAGATTTTGGAAGCTTACATGAATGACGTATATTTTGGTAAGGACGCCAATGGCTCCAACATTTATGGCGTTCAAGCAGCTGCAAAAGGGATTTTTGGCAAAGATGCAAGTAATCTTGATCTAGCAGAAGCCTCTTATTTGGCTGGGCTTCCACAAAGTCCTATCGCCTACTCTCCTTTTAACAAAGAAGGGTACCGTCGTGGACTGGAGCGCCAGAAAATGGTGCTCGAACGGATGAGAGAGAACAATTACATAACATCTGCTCAGCAACAACAGGTTCTCTCCACTAATTTACAGGCACAGCTCGCTAAACCGGAAAAACGTGCGTACGCTGAGCATCCATTCCTCATGATGGAAATTGAGGAACGTACAGCAGAAGTTCTATTGGACCAAAAGCTATTAAAAGACGGCCGTGATAAGTCTCAGATTGGACGTAATGAATATCGTCAGCTTCTAGAAGAGCAACGACGTCAAATTCTACAAAAGGGTTATCATGTGTACACCACTGTACACAAAGATATCAACAACGCCATGGAGAAGATCGCTGCCAATCCGGAAAACTTTGGTAGTAATCGTACTTACTCTGTGACGCGCGGTGGAAAAAAAGAAAAGATCGAAAACGCCTTGGAGGAAGTAGGGGCAACGCTCATTGACAACAAGACAGGCGCGATAATCGGCATGATGGGTGGACGTGATTTTAATGTAGAGCAGACCAATCACGCAACCGCACCACGACAACCAGGTTCGGCGATGAAACCAATCGCTGCATATGCACCAGCAATTGAATTGGGGCTTTTACAGCCTGGTAGTCCTATTGACGATTCTCCTGTACTGTTGGCAGATGGAAGCAAGGGTACTCACTTGCCACTTAACTGGGATCGCAAATATCATGGTATGATGAGCGCTCGTGAAGCTCTGCGTCAATCTTGGAACGTACCAGCTATTAAAACCTATCTCAAAGTGGGAATTCCAACCGCTTTAGACTATGTGAAGAAAATGGGTGTCACTACACTGGTGGAAAGCGATAATTATGCAGCTACCGGAGTTATTGGTGGACTAGCCTATGGTCTGAACAGTGAAGAGATAACAAATGCATTTTCTACATTTGCCAATGATGGAAATTTTGTAGATGCCTACATGATTCAAAAAATCGTAGACAGTCGTGGAAATGTCGTTTTTGAACACAATGTCACGCCAGTGAAGGTATTTAGCCCGCAGACCTCCTATCTGATGACAGACATGATGCGTACCGTAGTTAACTCTGGTACTGGTGCTTCTGTACGAAGATATGTACCACAGGGAGTTGATATAGCAGGAAAAACAGGAACTACCAATGATTCTTTGGATCTTTGGTTCGTAGGGTACACACCAGATGTTACACTTGGTGTATGGACAGGCTATGATGTTCCAACCACCATTCCTAGTTCAGCACAACGCCGACCAATGGAAATTTGGGGCAAGGTCATGACTGAGGTCTTTAAAATTGATCCAAAAGTTGCCGATAAATCAGCGAAGTTTGTCAAACCAAGCGGCATTGTCAGCGCAACAATCGATAGTAAATCTGGTTTATTACCAAGTGAACTATCCAAACAAACCGGTCATGTCATTACCGATTTGTTTAATAAAAAATTCGTACCAACTAAAGTGGACGATTCTCATCAAAAAGTGCGTGTCGTTCAAGTCGGTGAAGTTCTCTATCTAGCTCGCGAAAATACACCAGATGATTTTGTTACGGAGGGCGTCTTCTTTAAGAGCCCAGAACCACTCCCATCTTCTGATCAAATTTCCGCTAAAAACAGCAATGTTGGAACCAAGCCTGCCGACTGGGCAGAACGAATGCCAGAAAAAGTAGATCCACGTGAAGCTGTGGATGGTACACCAGCTGCTCCAGCAGGAGTTATTACTGTCAAATCAGGTAGTGGTACTACCATATCCTGGAGTGCCAGCCCAGAAGCAGATGTACTCGGCTATCGTATCTATCGCACAAGCTTAAACGGCGGATTTGAAAAAATTGCAACTGTAAAAGACCCGAAAACGACCAATTATACCGATGCTGGACGCAGTGGAGAACATGGCTACTATGTGACAGCTGTCGACATCTCGGGTAATGAATCTACGTCAGGTGCAGGAATGAACGGAAATATAGACATACCAAGTGAAATCAATCCACCTGTACAGCCGAATCCTGACAACAACCAATCTGGCACTGGAGTGGACCCTATTGTTCCACCTGATGGCGGACAAACTACACACCCACCAGTAGCTACAAGTGCACCTGGTAAAATCCAAGGTGTCAGCACTTCTAAAACCGCAGATGGTGTTAAAGTTAGTTGGAAAAAGGGACCGGAAAAAGATCACATTGTTGCTTACAACGTTTACTATGCTATGAGCGGCACAACGAGTTATCAACTGATGGATTCAGTAGCCGAGACAAGCTTTGTGTTAACCACAAACGAAGTTGGGGGTAGCTTCTACATCACTGCAGTTAATACCTATGGTGAATCAGCTCCCTCCGCTCATGCAAAAGTAAATTAACAAACCACGTAAAGACTGTTGGGGATTAGCCCAGCAGTCTTTTTTGCATCCATGACAGATTATTGAATTTTCGAAAAGATAAGACTCCTTTTGTGTGGAATGAGATATACTAAGCATGAAGATTCGAGGGAAGCGATGGTGAGCCCTAATGATTCATAGGAAAACATTTTTTCAAAAAAAAGTATGGGTTAATGATACGCAGATCGTAATTGAAGGCCCAGTACGCTCTGAAGACTTGGCTAGCATGGAATTTGATGAAGGTTTAAAAGCATTTCGGGCTCCCAAACTACAACAAGAAGCCCTAGTCGAAATTGCTGAACTGCCAGAAGGACGAATCATTGTAGCACGCCATGAAAATGTGGTGTTGGCCTACGTCACCTTCCTACATCCTGACCCACTTGAGCGTTGGTCCATGATACCAATGGATGATTTACTGGAGTTAGGAGCTATTGAGGTAAGTTCCAAAATTCGTAACGGTGGTATAGCAAAACAGATGCTAGAAGTGGCCTTCATGGACAATGCGTTAGAGGATTACATTATTTTAACAACGGAGTATTACTGGCATTGGGATTTACAAGGAACAGGATTAAATGTCTGGGACTATCGCAAAATGATGGAAAAAGTGATGGGGAGCGTCGGCATGATGTGGATGGCCACCGATGATCCTGAAATCTGCTCTCATCCAGCGAACTGCCTAATGACCCGTATCGGTAAACGTGTTCCACTTGAAAGTATGACTACCTTTGACAGCATGCGTTTTCAATCACGTTATATGTATTAAGAATCTATCTCTTGATTGAAAGGAGTTTGTCTATGCGTTTAGAAGACTTTATGCGCAAACGGGTAGTCACAGCTACCGCGACCACGAGCATTCGAGAAGCTTTAGCCCTCTTAAAGCAAAATCGCATTCGCCATCTGCCTGTATTGGATAATCAGATTCTGGTAGGGATTGTCTCCGACCGAGACCTACGAGATGCTCTCCCCTCGTCTCTATACGCTAGATCTGATGATCATATTATCATGGCTAAACCAGTACACGAAATCATGAATACAGATGTTATCACTGCCCATCCTCTCGATTTTCTTGAAGAAGCTGCCAAGACCATGTATGAGTACAAAGTAGGCTCGTTGCCTGTGCTCGAAGAAAACAAATTAGTAGGCATTGTAACAGAATCTGATATTTTATATAAAATGATAGAACTGTTTGGTGTAAACAAGGCTAGCTCTCAAATAGAATTAGAAGTGGAAGATCGCTACGGCGTGTTGGCTGAAGTAAGCCACGTTTTCCGCGAATCTAAAGTAAATGTAAGCAGTGTTATTGTGTTTCCCTCAGCCTCAGAAGGTAAAAAAAATCTGGTATTTCGAGTGACAACCATGGATACTCGTATAGTGACAAGCATGTTACGTGATAAAGGCTTCCATGTCCTCGACCCGATCAGGGGGGACTCCCTTCGTGACTCGTAACTCCCGTTTGATCTATTCAGCTGACTATACCAAATACTTTTTTCATGAGGAGCACCCCTTTAATCAAAAACGACTGTTACTGACATATGATCTCATGCAAGCTTATGGATTACTGACCCCAGAGAATATCATGGCTCCACGCCATGCCACCGATGATGAATTACTGCTTGTACATGATCCACGATACGTAGAGGTAGTAAAACGGCAAGGTGCTCAACAGGAAGAATTGCCCCTTGCCGCTAGCTATGGTTTAGGAACGGAAGATGTACCTATATTTGCAAATATGCATGAAGCCACATCGCTTATTGTAGGGGGCACAATCGCAGCCGTCGATGTAGTGATGAATGGACAGGCAGACCACTCCTTTAATCCTGCCGGTGGATTGCATCATGCCTTTCGCGGGAAAGCATCTGGCTTCTGTATTTACAACGATTGCTCGGTGGCAATCGCATACATACGCAAACATTGGAATGCCCGCGTCTTGTATATCGATACTGATGCCCATCATGGTGACGGCGTTCAATGGGCTTTTTATGACGACCCCAATGTCATGACGATCTCCCTGCATGAGACAGGCAAATACCTTTTTCCAGGTACAGGAAATGTCACGGAGCGCGGAGATGGCCAAGGCTTTGGTTATTGTGTAAATGTGCCACTGGATGCCTTCACCGAAGATGATTCATTCCTAGAAATTTATGACTCACTCCTCCCTAGAATCGCACGCGGCTTCCAACCTGATATCATCATTACTCAAAATGGTTGCGATGCTCACAGCTACGATCCCCTCACACATTTGAGTTGCTCTATGCGTATCTATCAGGAAATTCCCCGACTTGCTCATCAGCTGGCTCATGAATTATGTCAAGGAAAATGGGTGGCTGTTGGCGGAGGCGGTTATGATATTTGGCGTGTTGTTCCACGTGCTTGGACCATGTTGTGGAGTGAGATGACTGATCAATATCTACAGGACGGTCCACTTCCCATAGAATGGTTGCAGAAATGGCTTCCTTACAGTCCTTTAGAATTACCTACCTGTTTATTTGATGATGTGGGTTCTTTTATGCCGATACCAAGACGTGGTGAAATTAGTGAAAAGAATCGTTTGTCCTTGGGAAAAGCAGTCTTGCATGCTCCATATCTCTAATAGACGATCTGGACTTTCTTCGTTTTCAAAAGCTTTCCACACTATCAGTGAAGGCATTTATACGTTACCTCTTTACGAAAATGCGAAAGAGGTATGCAGATAATTTGCATTCCTCTTTCCATTTCATTAGGCACGATAACCTAGAATTTCTATGTTAGTAAACCACTAAATGAATAGTAGTACCAAACGGATCTTTCGTAATGATTACTCCGTTTTCTTCTATGATTGATGCCCCCATATTTTTTACCTGCTGAACCATTCTTTCCCTTGATTCCTCGTCAGATAATACCAGCGTATACGATTGTAATCCAACGCTATTTGGACTTGGAGCAGGTGCTCCAGCACTTCCCCATGTATTTAAACCGATATGATGATGGTATTTCCCTGTTGATATAAAGAGTGCCTGACTTCCATATCTTGATGTGACCTCAAATCCAAGCCCCTGCGTATAAAACTCCTCTGCCTGTTTTAAATCTGCTACCTGTAAATGAATATGTCCCATGATTGTCTCACTTGGCATCCTCTGCCAATCTTGCTCTTTATTCTCTTGTAAAAGTCCCTCAATATCCAACGGTTCTGTACTCATTCCTACATTGTCACCATCCCAAATCCAAGTCTTGGAAGGGCGATCTACATATATTTCAATTCCATTACCATCTGGGTCTGCTAAATAAAGCGCCTCACTGACAAGATGATCAGAAGCACCTTGTAAGGGATAACCCTTTTGCAAAAGATGAAATAGGATATTAGCTAAATCGGCACGTTGTGGTACTAAGAGGGCGAAATGATATAACCCTGTCGTCCGGGGTTCTTTTGGTACCACTTTATCCGGCTGTTCGATCGTTACCAGAGGAGTTTTGCCATTAGCAGTAAATACTACTTTTGTTTCGGTGCGATGGAGAACCTGAAGTCCTAGCATATCTCTGTAAAACGTTACAGAACGTTCTAGATTTTCTATTATAAGATGAACCTGACTCACAAATGTATAAGGATAGCCATGAAAGTTCATTTCTTTCCAACCCCTTTTGCCTGATTTCTTATCCAAAAGCTTTCAATAATTAATTAAAAGTAAGTTGATTACTTATTGTAAGTATATATGGTAAAAAGATCCTTGTCAATTCATATCTAGTTTTACATTACTATGAGTTATTCTTGGCTCTTTTACTGGAAAAGAAAAGCGAATTCGTACGATGCATGAAGCATACGATACAAATCCGCTTTGGCTGATCTCGGTATCCCTTACACTCAAGTATGAGTTACCGAGTTTATTTTGTTATTTTGAAACCCCTAACATTTGTAAAATATCTTCAGGCTGGTAGCCTTTCACTGCTTTTCCATTCACTACAGTAACAGGCACCCCCATAAATCCGAATGCCTCTACCTCTTCCTGATACTGGCTACTGCTCATGACATCTCGCACTTCATAAGTGACAGCCTTCTCATCCAACATTTTTTTAACCATGTCGCACTCGATGCAACCTTTTGTGGAATAGACAATCGCCGTTGTTTGACTCATGCTTGTTAAGCCCCCTCTTTCTCAAAAGTACGAAGCATATGGCTCACCATTTGATAAGATCGCTTGGAAGCAAGCTTCGTAAATTCAAGGAAATTAACATGTGCAGATCCATCTGCACGATCAGACATCGCTCGTACAATAACAAAAGGTACTTCATTCATAGAGCACACTTGAGCTACTGCTGCCCCTTCCATTTCCGTGCAAGATGCTTGAAATGTCTCCGATAATTGTTGGACTTTATTACGATCTGCAATAAATTGATCGCCTGATAGGATGCGTCCTGCACCGATCTGAATATCATCTTCTAGCTGATGCCCAGCATTCATCGCCAATCCCTTTAATTTTTCATCTGCGATCCAACACCAGGTTTTCTCATAAGGAATCTCTCCTGGTTGAAAGCCAAGTGAAGTAGCATCGATATCATGTTGCATACAATCTGTGGAAATGACAATGTCACCAATGTGTAAATCAGGATGGACGGCCCCCGCCACACCAGTAAAGATCACTTGACTCACCTGAAATTCTTGAATAAGAATTTGTGTGCAGACAGCAGCATTTACCTTGCCTACACCCGATTTGCAGAGTACTACCTTCTGTCCGTGAAATTCACCTATATGATAGGTTATACCCGCTTTTGTTACAGCTTGTTTGTTTTGCATATCCTCTAGATATAGAGCGATCTCTTCATCCATCGCTCCCATGATTCCGATGATCATTTCATCTCTCCCTCTAACGCTTTACTCTTCCTCTGCCATTTCCTTCGTGCTTTGACGATACTCAATGCGATGCGGCAATAGTACAATATGATCTTCAACTTGTTCATTATTCATATACTTGGTTAACAACCTCATAGCAACAGCCCCAATATCATACATCGGTTGAACAACCGTAGACAGGCGAGGGCGTACCATTTCTGCCAGACGCACATTGTCATGACCGATTACTTCCACATCTTCTGGTACAGAGTGTCCCAAATCCTGTACAGCATGAATCGCTCCAATAGCCATTTCATCGCTTGCTGCAAATACTGCTGTTGGCGGTTCTGCTAGTTTCATGAAGTCTCCCATGCTTTGCAAGCCTGATTCATAGCGGAAAGAACCATTGGCAACCAAATTCTCATCATAAGACAAACCTGCATCCAGTAACGCTTGTTTGTATCCCTCAAAGCGTACGAGTCCTTCTAGCGGATAAGACATTGGTCCGGTAATGATTGCAATACGCTTATGCCCACGTCTAATGAGAGCTTGGGTAGCATCATAAGCCGCTTGGAAGTGATCAATGGTCACGGCAGGCAATTTTCCTTCTGGATCACGAGTAGCTGCCAAAACAGTTGGAATGGAAGCCGTTTTTAAAGAATGGAAATGTTCTTCTTTAATTTCAGCGCCCATGAACAACAAGCCATCTACTTGTTTTTCTAATAAGGTATTAATTAATTGCAATTCTTTTTCCAAACGGTGGTCAGAGTTGCAGAGAATGATGTTGTATTTGTACATGGTAGCGATATCTTCAATTCCTCGTGCTAGCTCAGAAAAGAACTGACTTGAGATATCCGGAATAATCACTCCTACCGTTGTTGTTTTCTTGCTTGCTAGACCGCGTGCTACTGCATTAGGGCGATATCCTAGGCGTTCAATTGCAGTCATAACCTTTTTACGTGTCAATGGTTTGACATTGGGATTGCCGTTAACGACCCTCGATACAGTTGCCATCGATACCCCTGCTTCACGTGCTACATCATATATTGTAATTGGCATATTACGTCCACCTATCTTTTCCAAATTATACCTTTCAGTATTATTTTCATAAATTTATAGCCATATAATACGATATGATACCCATAGTTGCAACCGTTTTCTCGGTCTATATTTTTCCTATTAACGGTATAATTTCGCGTTTTTTGGCTCTTCTATCTCTCAATCTGATATGTCACGATCGAAAATGAAAGAATCTAGTCCATTTATATTGTCTAATTTTAACAGAAGAAAACAATTCATGTGTTTTTATCTTTACGTTATGTATAACAAACATTCCCTAAATTAATCTATCATAAGAGAAAAGCAGACCGCTCTGACGAGAGGCCTGCTAGAATTACACATGGTTCGGTTCTGCTTTTACTTCACGATAGCAAGCTCTGGCTTGTAAAGACCAGAAGCATACAGTTCATCTAGCATTTCATTGAAAGCAGGGATGGTAAGCTGTTGTTTTGCATCGGATAGCGCTACATCTGGATCAGGATGAACCTCTACCATGATACCGTCAGAACCTACTGCTAAGCCAGCTTTC
This sequence comes from Brevibacillus laterosporus, assembly GCA_007833815.1. Taxonomy (NCBI): domain Bacteria; kingdom Bacillati; phylum Bacillota; class Bacilli; order Caryophanales; family Paenibacillaceae; genus Brevibacillus; species Brevibacillus laterosporus. Next base: position 5,552,655 of record CP033464.1, read on the forward strand.
GCTGTTGGAAGCAATAGATCTCGGCGACCAGTCGAATGTGTCACATCTACAAATACTGGCAAATGCGTCTCTTGTTTTAAGATCGGCACAGCAGAGATATCAAGGGTGTTACGTGTCGCTTTTTCGTAAGTACGAATACCGCGTTCGCAAAGCATAACTTGCGTATTTCCTTCTGATAAAATATATTCAGCAGCGTAAATGAACTCTTCGATGGTTGCTGACAATCCACGTTTTAATAAGATAGGGTGGTTTGTGCGACCTGCTGCTTTTAACAGTTCGAAGTTTTGCATGTTACGTGCACCAATTTGAATAACATCTACATATTTAGTAGCTATCTCAAGATCAGAAGGCGTTACGATCTCACTGATCGTCACTAAATTAAATTCATCCCCGATACGTTTAAGAATCTCTAACCCTTCCAATCCAAGTCCTTGGAAGTCATAAGGAGATGTGCGTGGCTTGTATGCTCCACCACGGAGTACACGTAAGCCTTGTTTCACGTGATTTTCAGCTACAGCACGAACTTGATCGTAGCTTTCTACCGAGCATGGTCCAGCGATCAGAACCTTCTCTTTACCACCAAACTCCACACCTTTAATGTTTAGGACAGTATCTTCTAGTTGTTTTTTACGGCTTACTAATAGAATTTTCTTATCCTCATCTTTTTGTAGATCAAGAGATGCACTAAAGATTTGTTTAAATAGATGGCGAATGGCTTCATCACTGAATGGTCCATTGTTATTCTCTACAATTAGATTCAACATGTCACGCTCACGTTCTGGATCAAAACGATTTACGCCCTGCTTGCTCTTCTCTTGGCCTAACTCCTGAACCAAAGAGGCACGCTTGTTGATCAATTCTAATAATTGCAAATTAATTGTATCCAGTTTTTGGCGAATGACCTCAATCTGCTCATTACTCATCTCTACTCCACCCTTCTACTTTTTCCCTTATCGTTTACAAAATACAGTATGGTTATTCATAAGACGTTCTGAGTTACCTGTTATTATAGTAGATGATTAGGCGTTTGACCAGCCCTTTAGTACCAAAAAGCGCGAAAGTAATTGTTAACAGCCATAAATATTTTGAAAAAGGTTAATTTAATAGGGTTTTATTATCTTTAGAAGCTAGTATATGATAGAGAAAATACGTAAATCTTCCATTCCAGATGGGAAGGAGAGTCAATTCATTTGCTAGAACAACATGCAGACAAGCAAAATAACACTCTTTTTGCTTTAGATATCGGTACCCGTAGTGTGGTAGGACTTATTGTAGAACCACTTGAAGACAAATTTCAAATTAAAGATTGTTACATTTTAGAGCATACGGAACGTTCTATGTTGGATGGGCAAATCCATGATGTGCTCGCAGTCGCTGAAGTAATAGAGCGGATCAAACAGCATTTGTCTCAAAAGCATGGCACCTTAAAAGAAGTAGCAGTAGCGGCAGCTGGACGCTCGCTCAAAACAAAGCGAGTTCGCTTCGAGCTCCCTATCTCGCATTTGCCTGTGCTGACCAGGGATGATGTGCTCACCCTAGAATTTTCCGCTGTACAAAAGGCTCAGGCTGAATTAGCTCAAGAGCTAAATGAGACGGATATTACACGCTATTATTGTGTAGGATACAGCGTGGTCAACTACCATTTAGATGAAGAAATCATTGGAAATCTAATCGATCAACGTGGAACGAACGCTTCTGTTGATGTAATTGCCACATTTTTACCCCGTGTCGTTGTAGATTCCTTATTGGCTGCTCTAAAACGTAGTGGTCTAGAGATGAAAGCTCTTACCCTGGAGCCAATCGCTGCCATCCATGTGTTGATCCCTACCACGATGCGCCGATTAAATATTGCACTAGTTGATATCGGTGCAGGGACCTCTGATATTGCATTAACAGAAGACGGAAGCATTACGGCCTATGGCATGGTACCTACGGCTGGAGATGAGATTACAGATGCCCTTATGAATGCATTTTTGCTAGATTTCCCTGTTGCAGAGGAGGTAAAACGCCACCTACATGATCAGGAAACTGTCCAGTTCCATGATATTTTGGGAATTGAGCATGATGTAAGCACAGAACAAGTCATTGCGGCTATTGAATCTGATATCGAGTCCCTTGCAAAACAGATCGCCCATAAAATTTTGGAACTTAATAGTAAGGCCCCACAAGCAGTTATGCTAATTGGAGGCGGAAGCTTAACCCCGACCCTCCCAACAAAAGTAGCGCAACACTTGGGACTGCCCGCTAATCGTGTGGCTGTTAGAGGAGCAGATGCGATCAAGCAATTTGTTGGAGAGCATCCCTTGCTAAATGGTCCAGCATTCGTAACACCTGTTGGAATTGCCCTCGCAGCACATTCACAGCCTATTCGTTATGTGACGGTGACTATTAATGATACGCAGGTAAGACTCTTTGATCTACGTAAAATGACATTAGGCGATGCACTATTAGCTGCTGGTATGGATATTAAGCGTCTACACGGTCGTCCTGGGCTAGCTATGTCAGTCAGTGTAAACGGACGTCTTAAGATCATTCCAGGTGAGCACGGCACCTCTCCGACCATTCTGATCAATGGTCTGTCAGGCTCTCTGGACTCTCTCATTTCAGATGGAGACACTATTAGTGTAGTCTCTGGTATGAATGGTAAAGAGGCAACTGCCGTAGCTCATGATCTTATTGATCCAAGTATGGCACTTACACTCACTATTAATGGTGAGGAATTTGTACAGCTACCTATTGTTTTACATGACAGTTTAATCCTACAAAATGATGCCCTGCTATGTGATCGTATGGACCTAGAGATGCGCCTACCTAAAACCATCGGAGAAGCTATTCAGTCCAGCAAATATGCTTCGCTGATACAAGAAGTAGCCGAAGCTCCCTTGTTTGTGATGACATGTAACAAGCAAACCTATTCCATACCACGTAAAGAGTTACATATTCTTTTAAACGGAAAAAAAGCTTCTTTGTTGGATTCTGTTTATTCACAAGATATCATTCATTGCGAAGTTCATGATCTAGAAACTCCTACTATAGGCGATTTGATAACACCAGATGATATGGTTCAAGAAACTGTGAACGTGTATGTAAATGACCAACTCATATCCTTAGAAACAGGCCACATGGACATACAACTTAATGGAAGCCCAGCTACCATGCAAACCCAACTACAAAATGATGCTGTTGTAACGATACATTCTGTAGTAGGAGAAGCTCCTATGTTAAGTGACATCTTCCGTTATGTAGAGATTCCCGCTCAGCCTATTGGGACAAATCAGTTGCCCAATTTCATCATGAAGGTAAATAATGAAGTAGCTTCCTTTCAAACCCCTTTAGTAAGTGGGGATAGAGTAGAACTGTACTGGGAATAGCATGAAAAAAGACCCCATAGCTGGGGTCTTTCTCTTGTCTGCCTATTTCATAGCTTGCTCGATTGCATCCTTCGTAATCTTCCAATGAGAGGTATGCCACGAGACTGCACCGTTCTCAATTAGAAAGATTTGTGGTGATTCGTGTTTAATCTGAAAATGCTCTGCAATTTCATTAGAGACAGGGCGAGCCTCACGAACGAGTACCACAGCTGCCTCCACATCGCTGTTTGCTTGCAAATACGCATGGAACTGCTCATGAGCAGACGTACTGATCGGACAAACTGTACTGTGTTTAAACAGTAGTAGTTTGCCTTTCTTCTCTAAGAATGCTTGTAGTTCTTCTTGGGATTGCAACTGTTGAAATGCCAAATAAACTCGCTCCCTTCTCAATAACGTAGATGATAATTAATGATAAAGAGAAAGATAGCGAAAGGCAAATTTTTTCCAAGTTACGTTACACTTCTAGTTTGATTTGTGTCAGCTTCCGTTGAATCTCACTTATCCATTGCTGAGCATGAAGTGACTTGGCCAACAAATATAGATCAAGTAATTCATTTACTCTCTCATCAATCTTGTCTTTCAATTCTTCATCTTCGCTCTGTTCCGCTATAATGACGAGTAGATTGGCAAACTCGCTGATTGCTTCAAAGGCAACCTCTTGCTCTTCCGGTTGGTCTCCCAGGTTTCTCATCAGTTGTTTTAGATCATCCTTTACGAGATCGACAACAGACGTGCAAGCACATTCTTCATCTTTGCAGACATGAATTGGCACATTAAGAATTTTCACCCGACTGCGATAGATTACACTGCGCAGCGCGATGTCCATCTCTTTGCCACATTGGCTGCAATATTTCATCTGTACTTCTCCTCTCTCAAACTGCCTTTCCTCCAGATTTATCTGTCTGTTTTTCTAAGTCACCCATTTCGAGTGAGGGATATAATAATCCTGCTGAAGGTATGTTGGTACATGATGGCAGTACTTGTTTAACTTCCAAACGCACAAACGCTTTCCCCATATGTAAAAGCGTATCCTCTACACATTGTAGGGGTTTCCTTTCACTTTTACATGTCATACTTTCTGTAACTAGATGAAAACTTTGGCATCTACCCACTTAATTTGGTAGATAAATGCCAAAGATGCCAGCATACTTATAGCCTACAATTAGTGATAAATAGCGTTTACTTTCTCACATGTAGGGCAAATAGCAATTTTACCCGAATGTCCTATTTCATCCTCTACCCGATAACCGGTAATTTTTTCTGAGGAACAGAACAAGCACTCAGAGTTAAATTCCATATCATATTGCGCTTTCCAAGCAATCGATTTAAAATCTTCTCCCACAAAAATAGTCATATACAAATGTTCCTTGGGTTGTAACGCGTAAATGTCTCGATTCATCATATCCATCCCCTTCCTTTTTGTGAATGTCTTTGTTATCATTCAGCTTTTCCACATTTTCAGAATATAAACATCAGTAAAAATATTTTTACCAAGGTAACTTCGCTTTCCAAATTTTTTTGTGTACAATATGAGCGAAGAGAACGATACTATATGAAACCACGTCGCAAACATACAATACAATTCCATTCGCGCTCAAAAGGGCGAGCACGTACTCATTCATTCACCTCGGTCATCAGCCTGAATTAGTAAAAGCCTTAATTCGCAAGGTATATGAAGCTGAAGCTCACCCACAACTTCAAGATCCTGCCATTCAACGGGAATTGTTACACAAACGAAGAACATCTTGCTGTCATGCGAGAAGCTGAAGTTGCTTTTATGAAAAAATGGATTGTTATATTGCGGAGGTAAAAACATTACAGAACTCCCGATGTTCCAAGCGACAAAATGAGTATGTATTCCCGTCAGTTGCAGCGACCTGTTACAGATATCCGTGTACCTGAAACAAAATGGTAGTTATGCGTTATCCAAACGAATCCATGGCTCATTGTATGAGCAGTTTGAAAGCTTTTACTTTGATGTTTGCAATCTAGACTACAGCAAAGTCCAAAGCAATGGACAACCTTGTAGAGCTTATGAACAAAACAGATAAAGTTCGCTTAACAGCTCCTGGAACAGACTTGTCCTTCTCTATTAAAGACATCCCAGCGATTAAATGCGCAGGCGAGTGTAACATTCCGGATGGTGAAATTTTCACAGCTCCTGTGAGAGACTCTGTAATGGTACCCTTTCCTATAACACGCCATCTCCATACCAAGGCTTTACATTTGAAAATGTGAAGCTGACCTTCAGAGATGGAAAAATCGTTGGGCCACCGCAAATGACACAGAGCGCATTAACAAAATCTTTGACGAAGATGAAGGCGCACGCTCATTGGAGAATTTGCTATTGGGGTGAATCCTTATATCAAAACCCAATGAAAGACATCTTGTTTGATGAAAAAATTGACGGAAGCATTCACTTTACACCAGGACAAGCTTACGATGAAGCATTCAACGGTAATAAATCTTCCATTCACTGGGATATGGTACTAATCCAACGTCCTGAATGGGGTGGTGGAGAAATCTACTTTGATGATGTTTTGATCCGTAAAGATGCGCTTTGTCCTTCCTGAGCTAGAGTGTCTCAACCCTGAAAATCTTAAATAAATGCACAAAACAAAACCTCGAGGAACTAAAATCCCCGAGGTTTTGTTTTAATTGTTCCATTTGAAAGGAAGCGTAGCCATTTTATGATGTATGAACTACGTTTTTGCCCTTTATCAAGCATTTGTTTTTTATTCTTTAGAAATGAACAGCGCCTTCTAATTGATGTAGGGTAAACTCCAACACATTTTTTGATACTCATTCAACTCTTCCACGCTTTTCTGATAACTGTTTCGAATGATCTCCTGTCGCTTCTCTTGATAAGCAATCAAATCATCAAAAAAGTACTTTTGATCTTCTGCCGGGTGTAAATCACAAAAGAATAAGCGCGTTAACATATCTGACACGACAATCGGTCCTTCAATTTCCGTCTTTAACTCCTGATGAAATTGATCGCGTCCTTGTTGCGTCAGACGATACATAATCTTGTTTGGCTTTCCTGTCTGTAACACTTCTTCTTTTGTAATGTCCTTCTTGTTCCAACTTTTTTAGAGCGGGATAAATCGCGCCGTAGCTCGCATCGTAAAAGAAACCTATGCCTGCTCGTAAAGAACTGCTTTATATCGTAGCCGCTCATTTCACGATAATGTAATAGCCTAAAATGATTGATTTGACGTCCATAACATTTCCCCGGATGTAGGCTTGGTACAAAATTTCAATTATTTACTTACATTATTCTTTGTTTATTTCAATATTATAAAATGTTTAACTTGATATTAGCAAGATTTTAACAAGATTTTAACAAGAAATGAATCCTTCTCCCCTTATTATGAGAGTAACGCTTTAAATCGTCATAGCACAAGTGCTTTAGGCTTATTTCCCTCTCTCGCATATAGTAAAAGCATCCTATATTCCTAGTTTTTGTCTTTGTTTTTAGGAATTTTCTGCGATATTAATTACTCCTACTTGGCTTTGAGATGAATACAATATCTCCTCACACAATTGGGCGTTCCACCTTTATCCTCTCTCCATAAGAATGAATGTATACCTATCTGCAGGGAAGTAAGGAGATGAAGTTGTGAAACCAAGAGGCTGGTCCTATACGAATACAAAATTCAGCAGATGAGTAATCTACA